>JBFIZG010000106.1:0-10153 GCA_041604955.1 Gemmatimonadales bacterium
GAGGCGAAAGACCAGCCACAGGGCGAGTTCGTCGTCGTGCGAGGCGTCGTGATGTCGTTCCCCGGTCAAATCGAGGCCGGCTGGACGTTTATCCGTGACGCCACGGCGGGAGCGAAGATCGTATCGACGAGTCTCGAGGGGCAGGGTATCCTGATCGGCGATCAAATCGAGATAGGCGGGACGAACTCCATGTTCAGTGGTGACTTTGAGTTCAACTCGGCGACGCTCAGAAGTGTCGTACCCGCCGTTGATCCGGACCCGCAGCCAATGTTGGTGACCACGGCTGAAACCGCGACTTCCGGTGCGAGCTTCACCCACCCCATTCAGGGGACGTTTATCCGCATCGAGAAGGCCGAACTCATCGCACAGTTTGGGTCGGGCTCGCTCAACATTCAAAATGGCCAGATCGACGACGGGAGCGGCGCGGCCATCATCCGGGTCGACGATGGCGTCGCAAACCGAAACGAACTCACGAACATCTTCACCGTCGGAACCTGTTACAACTTCCAAGGTTTTGGCGCCAACTTTGCCGGAGCCGGGCAGATCTTCCTCCGCTCCTTGGATCCTGCGGACCTGGAGGAAGTCTCATGCAACTGATGACTAGGGTACGCAACGATCTGCTCGCACGAAACGGAAATTCAAGGACGTCCACCATGTGCATGCCTCTTCGATTCGTGATCACGCTCGGAGCCTTGGCGGTTTTGGGTGTGGCGGGCGTGGCTGACGTCGCCGCGCAAAACGTCACCACGACCGGCCAAGTCCGGGGGCGCGTGATCGATTCAGGCACTGGGCAAGCCGTTGCCGGGGCCGTCATCTCAGCCGTGAATGCGCAGACGGGGTTCCAGCGGCAGGCGCGTTCGTCTGAAGACGGGCTGTTCGTCGTGCGTCTCCTGCCACCGGGCGTGTATAACGTGACGGCGCGGATCATCGGGTACGGGCCGGAAACCAAACAGGGTGTGCGGGTAGTGCTTGGGTCGGCCGCACCCGTCAACTTTTCGTTGAGCACAGCCGCCGTCGCGCTCGGCGCCATCGAAGTAGTCGCCGAACCCGTCGCCATCGACGTCGCGGACGGTGGGGTGACACAGCTCGTCGGGACCCGGGAAATCGAACAGCTTCCGTCACTCGGGCGGGACTTCGTGGATTTCGTGAATCTCTCGGGGTTGGTCGCGCCTGACCCGGGCGAAACGACTGGCGGCCAATTCGCGATTGGCGGGCAGCGAGCTTCACAGACAAGCACCCAGATCGACGGCGTGGACGCGAACAACTCGTTCTTTGGCGAGAACCGAGGAGGGTCGCGGATCCCATTCGTGTTCTCGCTCGAATCGATTCGTGAACTTCAGATCATCACAAACGGGTTTGACGTAGAGTATGGCCAGTTCTCCGGCGGGATCGTCAACGTCGTCACACGCGGTGGCACCAACGAGGTGGAAGGAAGCGTCTACGCGAACTTCCGGGACGAGCGTCTCACGGCGTCCCCGTTCATCAACGATCCCACTGATCCCGAAATCACGACGGACTACGAGGTCTTTCAGTATGCGGGACGGCTGAGTGGGCCCATCAAACGTGACAAGGCGTTCTTCTTCGTCTCTTTGGATGGACAGCGCCGTCGTGAGCCGCAGCTCCCGCTGACACGCGGGCGGTACGCGCCGACCGGAGATACGCCGGACCCGGTCGTGTTCGATGAGATCGGTCAGTATTTCGACATTATCAATTCGAAGTACGGAATAGCCGACCCCGCGTCCGGCTACCGTCCGTTCTCGACGACCAACGACGCCTTTACCCTCTTTGGCCGGATCGACTGGACCATTAACGACAGCCATCGCGCGACGTTCAGGCACAATTACTCCACGTTCACCAACGACAACGAGTGGAACGGGAATTTCGATTTCCAGTACGGCTTCTCCCGCGCCGAAGAAATTGAAGACCGTTCACATTCGTTCGTCGCCGAGCTGCAATCGGTGATCGGTGAGAACACGTTCAACGTGTTGCGCGTGCAGCTGGCAAATGAGAAACGCCCGCGACAAGGAAAGGACCTTCGGCCGACGCTCACCGTAAACCTCTCCAACGGACAGCGTATTCGGTACGGCGGAACGTTTGCGTCGTTCAACAACCGTCTGGAAGAAGAGAAGATACAGGTCATCAACAATTTGACCCGCGTGTATGGCGATCACACGATCAAAGTCGGCGGCAACTTCCTGTACACACACATTTTCAATCGGTTCATGAATTTTGGCTCGCAATTCCAGGGCGCCGGCGAGTTCGTGTTCGCGAGCCTCAACGACTTCGACAATCTGCGGCCGTCGTCGTATTTCCGGCCCATCGAACTGGGCGGGGGCATACCAACCGGTGAGTTCGACGTGGTGGAGTGGGCGCTCTACGGCCAAGACACCTGGCAAGTCACGCCCCGGCTCACCGCAACGATCGGTGTTCGGTACTCGCAGCAGGCGTTCCGCGACAGTCCGACTCCGGTCGTCGATGTGGAGCGCGCCTTCGGCTTCGAAACCGGGTTCGCGCCCACAGACAGCGATAACATCTCTCCCCGTGTTGCACTGGCATACGATGTAAAAGGTGACGGCCGCTCGGTCTTACGGGCGGGTCTCGGGTACTTCTACGGTCGAGTGCCCTACGTGGTGGGAGGGAACGTGCTGCAGACCGAGCGCCCGGTCCTCGAAGTCATCTGTAGTGGCTCGATTGCCGATGGTGACCCCGACGCACCCCCATCGCCGAGCGGTTACGGGGGTTGGGCCATCGACGGATCGGACAACCCGGCGAATTGCGCGAGTACCGGCGCCGGCGGCGTCCCAACGTATACCGTGTGGAACCGCGATTTTCAGTATCCGGAGACGATCAAGGCGAATCTCGGCTACGAGACACTACTCGGCGACCGAACCAAAGTGGCGCTCGATTTTCTCTTTTCGCAGACCACCAATCTGTATACTGTCCGCAACCTGAACCTGCGCGACCGCCAGTTTACGCTGTCGGGCGAGGGTGGCCGTCGTGTGTTCACACCTGCGAATCAGTTTGACCCCACCAGCGCCAACAGCAATGGGTCACGCCGCAACTTGGACTTCGGTGACGTGTTGGTGAATTTCAACGATGGTCGTGCACGCTCCTTTATCACGAAGCTCGAGGGGTCGCACCACTTTGGCCCAAACACCACGATGTCGGCGTCGTACACGTTTACCAAGGCATGGGACAACTCCCCGTACTCGTGCTGCACGGCGAGCGGCGGGTACGCCGACCCGACTACTGGCGTGTTCGGTCCGAACGAGATCGGTGGATTCGGTGACTACGACAACGCATGGGGGCCAAGCAACTTTGCGCGAGAGCACACGTTCATCGCCACGTTCCTGACCCAGCTCCCGCTGGGATTTCAGTTCACCGCGTTGTGGAGAAGCCAGAGTGGGCGACCATGGACCGTTGCCGGTGATGATGACCTGAATGGGGACGGCATCACTGGTAACGACCGGGCGTTCATCTTTGCACCGGAGAATCTCCCGCTCGCATCGGGCGATGAAGCGGAGCGCGATCTGTATCGTCAGATTCTGAACGACAACTCGTGCGTCAGCGATTTCGTCGGCCAGATCATCGAGCGCAATTCATGCTCGTTCCCGTGGACGCACAACCTGGATGTTCGTCTGGCAAAACGATTCAATACGTTTGGCGGCCAACGTGCTGAGATCCAGGTGGACTTCTTCAATGTGTTGAACGGAGTTGGCCGGCTGTTCTGCGACGAGTCGGATCCCGATGTCGATCTCACGTCAGGGGTCTGTGGCCTGGGTCGTGTCACGGGGGTGTTCGGATCCAACGAAGAGTTGCTGGATCCCAGAGGGTTTGACCCGACAACCGGTCAGATCCAGTATTCCGTCAACCGATTCTTCGGACAGGAAGATCTGCTGGGGTCCAACCTGATTCTCCAGTTCCAGGCGCAGGTGGCGTTCCGATACTTCTTCTAGGCCGGCGCGCCGGCATCGCACGACCGCATCAGGACACAAACGGGGGCCGCGACGGGCCCCCGTTTGTGCTCTGTGGTGTCCGGCCAGGGTGGCCGCCGGTGCGCTGTCGCAGAAACTTGCTCCCGCCCCTCCTCGACCTTCGTGTCGCATGTCACCGGCACGTCGCAACGATGGTAACACACCCCTTACACTGGGCTTCACACATTCTTCACTAAATAAGTTGACGCTGGTTGCTCGGCCTGATGATCTTTTTGCGTACCTCCATTGGACCGGAAGCACCCCGTTAACAGCATGCCTTTGTGTCTCACATTTACAGGAGGCCTTATGAAACCAGTGTATCGTCTTGCTCGACTTGGGCTCATCGCGGCAGGCATGACGTTGCTCCTCTCGACGCCGGTCTTCGCGCAGCAGACGACCGGGTCGATTCGCGGAGTGATCAACTCATCCGCGGGGCAGCCGGTCGATGCCGCCGAGGTCGTGGCAAGGAACGTTGCCACCGGCGCCACCGTTAGGACGCTGACCGACCAATCCGGCCGGTATCGGCTCCCGGCGCTGCAGGTCGGTACGTACATGGTCTCTGTCCGCAGGATCGGATTTCGGTCGGTTGAGCGGCCCGGGATCCGCGTCCGCCTCGGTTCCACGTTCGTCGCCAATTTCGAGCTCACACCCGCTGCGGCGACCCTCGAGGCGATCACGGTCCTGGGGCAGACCGATCCGCTCATCGACCCGGCCGAGACCGGCGTCGTCGATCTCGTGAACGCCGAACAGATCGAGGCCATCCCGGTCAACGGCAGAAACTTCGCCGACTTGGTAGCGCTCTCTCCCAAAGTGGGCGTTGACGTGGGCGACGGAACCGGTGGTGCGCTCTCCCTTGGCGGCGGCCGGCGGGGCGCCAATCTGATTCAGATCGACGGCGCCGGGACGACCGGGACGTTCTTTGGTGGTGAGGCACGCGGCTCCGACCGCATCCCGTTTGCGTTCTCCATCGAGAGCGTGAGAGAGTTTCAGGTCGTCGCCAACGGGTTCGACGTCGAGTACGGGTTCTTCTCCGGCGGCGTGATCAACGCCGTCACCAAGAGCGGCACCAACGATTTTCACGGATCGCTCTTTGGGTACGTACGCGACGACAAGATCACACGGAACGATTTCTTTGACCGCAGCCCGGAGTTTTCCTCACGCCAGCTCGGCGGTACGCTTTCGGGACCGCTCATTCGTGACAAGCTCCACTTCTTTGTGGCCGTCGAGCGGCAGAATAGAGACGAGCCTGTCTTCGGACTTCCATCCCCCGACGATGCTCCGGACCCCGCGAGCCAGCGGGTGCACCCTGACAGCGTCAGGCGGTTTCTCGACATCCTGCGCAACGTGTACGGCGTCGAGGACCGGACGGGTGAGTTCAAGCAGACGCAAGACGAGTGGGCCGTGTTCGCGCGAATCGACTGGCAACTCAACAACGCCCACAGGCTGACTCTGCGACACAACTATACGGATCTCGTTCAAGAGGGCGACCGGATCAATCCGGACGAGACCGGGCTGAACGGCGGCGTGTTCAACAACACCGGTAATTCCACGGTGCTCGAGCTGAACTCCGTGCTCTCACCGAACGTATGGAATCAGTTTCGCGCACAGCTCGCCTTCGAGCCGAGACCGCGGACCGCCAATACGTTCCTGCCCGAAGCCGAGGTCAACGTCAACAGCGATTTCGATGGTGACGGCAACGCAGACGCGAGTCTCCGAGGGTTGGAGTGCTGCAATGACGCTGTGCTGCCCAACAACCTCGAAGAAACGACGATCGAGGTGACGAACAGCTTGAACATCCGCGCCGGCGATCACGCCTTCAAGATCGGCGGACAGCTCAACTACTTCGACTATCTGAATTTCTTTTTCTTCAATCAGCAGGGCCAGTTCGACTTCAACAGCCTCTCCGACTTCGAGAACCGGATTCCGGACGACTACGGTCGCGCGCTTCCCAATCCCGGTCCCGACGGCCAGTTCTTTACGGACGATGATGTCCGGCCACTGGCCGAATATCAGACGTCTGAGATTGGGTTGTTCTTCCAAGACACGTGGCAAGTCAGCGATCGGCTGAGCATCACGGGTGGTGTGCGTCTCGATATCACGAGCTTTGCCGATGCAGCACCACTCAACAATCAGCTCGTGTCCGACCTGGGGCTGCGCACAGACTACAAGCCGAGCGACACGAACATCTCGCCGCGGCTGAGCTTCGTCTATGACCCGAGTGGTAGAGGTCGGACGATCATCCGCGGTGGCGCCGGTCTGTTTTACGGCCGCTTCCCGTCCGTGCTGTATTCCAACTCGTTGTTGAACACCGGTGGGAACCAGCTCTTCCTGTTCTGCGACGGGGCCGAAGCACCGACGCCGGACTACCAGTCCTATACGTCCGATCCCGCCTCGATTCCGTTCACGTGCGCGGGTGGTGGTGCCGCGAGCCCGCCCACACCGGACATCAACCTGTTCGCCTCGAACTTCCAGTATCCGGAGACCTGGAAGGTGAGCGCCGGTTTCGAGCAGGCGATTACGGACAACATGAAGGTCGATGTCGATCTGCTGTACTCGAAGACGAACAAGAACTTCTATGTCGAGGAGCGGAATCTGCTGGCGCAGCAGTTCACATCAGGTGTGGAAGGTCGCCCGGTGTTCTGCCCGGCTGGGGAGATCTCTTCTTCGAGTGGCCGGTGTGGTTTCGGCGACAACCGGCCGTTCTCGGCGTTCGATAACATTTTGGAACACACCAGCATTGCCGAAGCCCGCACGTATCAGGCGTCGATCAGTGTGAGCCAGCAGGGCCGGACATTCAGCTGGCAGGCCGGATACACGTACACCAATAGCTACGACAACGCTTCTTACTCCTGCTGCATCTCGAGCACGGCGCAGTTCGAGACTCCCACGGCCGGAAGCCCCAACGCGCTTGGCGACCCCGGAGACGAGGACAACGGGACGTGGGGGCCGGCAGATTTTTCCCGGCCGCATTCCATAGTACTGTCCGGTATCCTGAACCTGCCGGGAGACATCTCGGTGAGTGGAATCTGGCGGACCAACTCCGGACGCCCCTGGACACCAATCGTCGACGGCGATGCCAACGGTGATTCGGGATCCGATAACGACCGAGCCTTCGTGGGCGGCGGTCTTCAGTTCGAGGATCCGGTCGCTGACGCCGCGACCTTGGTCGAACACCTCAACAAGTTCGATTGCCTTACCGACGAAGTGGATCGGATCGCGCGGCGGAACAGCTGCCGGAACGATATGTACACCCAGTTGGACCTGCGTATCCGCTGGCGGCCACGCGTCTACGGCGCCCACCGGATCGAGGTCGTCGCCGACTTCTTCAACGTCCTGAACTTGATCAACAACGACTGGAGCCGGAACGTCGGCGTCTCACAGTTTGGCGACGGCCGGCACTTGCTGGCAATCGAGGGCTTCGATCCGGGGGCCAACGAATACATCTACTCCGTGAACCCGAGCTTTGGTGAAGAGGAAGACCTGACCGCGTTCCGTACCGATCAGGGAACGCTGCAACTCGGTTTGAAGTACTCGTTCTGAGCCCGGACATCGCGGGCGCTAACAAGAGGAGCGGGGGCTCGAAAGGGCCTCCGTTCTTTTTTAGGTGCTAGGTGTTAGGTATTAGGTGTTAGGTGTCAGGTGCTAGTGCTCCCCGCTCCCGACGTTGAACGTTGGATGTCGGATGTCGGATGTTGGACGTTGGATGTTGGATGTTGAACGTTGGATGTTGAACGTTCTTTAGGTCCGCACGCGCACTAACAAGAACAGGCCGATGACCGCGAACAGGATATTTGGCATCCACGCTGCCCAGGTTGGGGGAACCACGCCGGCTGTGCCGATGGTCTGTGACAGCTGAAGGGCAGTCAGGAACACCATGGTGGTGCCCAAACTCACGGCCACACCAAAGGCGCCTCCCGAACGGGGCGCCGCGATCGCCAGCGGTGCGCTGAGGATGGCGATGACGATGCACGTGAACGGGACCGCGACCTTGAGAGCCTGCTCGACCGTGAGCCGGCGTCCGTCCCCGCCGGATCGCTCCAGCGCGTCGATGTAGCGTCCGAGTTCCGCGTAGTTCATCTCCTGCGGTCGCTTGGCTTCGACCGAGAGGTCGGCGGGGGTGGCGGTGAGGCTTCGGAGTCTGAGGGAGTCGAAACCAAACGATGTCTCCATGGTACCGCTCAAACTGCGAAATCGTCCGTCCCTGAGCGTCCAACCCTGTTGCTCATCCTGAAACCTGCCGTTGCGCGCCTGGACCACGAGCGTCGGGTAGTCTTCGTTGGCTCCTTCGCGGGCGAGGATCACGTTGTTGATCTGTTTACGCGGGACATCCAGCGATCGAATCGTGTAGACCCATCCCCCATCCCCTCGGAACACGAAGTTGTGGCGCGACGTCTGTGCTCGTGACGCCACCTCACCGAGCATTTCAACGTGTCTTCGTGTCGCCTGCGGCGCGAACTCCCCGACCGCGAGACCGATGCCCGCCGCTAGAATGGAGACGACGAACAGTGGGGCAATCGTGCGGTAGAAACTCCGGCCGGACGCCTTTGCAGCGGTCAGCTCGGAGTGCCGGTTCATGGACCCCAGGGTGAACACCGTGGCGAACAACACCGCCGCCGGAAGCACCTGGAACACCTTTTCGGGCAAGCTGAAGAGATAGGCGATTGCGATGGTCTGCGGGTCCAACCCCTTGGGAAGATATTGGTTCAGATTGTCGGTCAGCTCGAAGAGAATGACCACGAGGGGAAACCCGAGCGTGGTCACGACAAAGATCTTGAGCCACTCTCGCAACAGAAGCCGGTCGAGAATGTCGAAGGTCACCGGCCCCTGACGGCCCTTCCTTGGCGGCTCACCTGCCACAACCCGAGGCAACCGATTAGACCAAAGACCAGGTTCGGCGTCCACATGGCGACGGCCGGCGAGATGATCAACCTGTTCGCAAGCGATTCACCTGCGATCAGGCCTACGTAGTAGACCGCGAACACGACCATACACACGCCGATGACCAGCCCCACCCCGCTTCCCGGAAACTTGAGGGCGGCTGGGATACCAACGAGGACAAATACGATGCATGCCGCCGGGATCGCGTACTTCTTGTGCAGTTCAACCATGAACACGGCGGCCCGCGTCTGTGCGGCACGCGCCCGATCCCGGCTCGCGCGGAGCTCGTTCAGCCAAGCTCCTGGGGTTCGCCGGTTGACGGGAATGCTCCTCTCGACGCGGCGCACCTGAGAGGTTGCCGGAGCCTCGGCGGCGGCGCGTTGGTCTGCCTGTTGCGGCTGTCGGGATTGTGCCTGAAGAACGGGGAGTACGGCCGCTCCGATGGCCCCGAGGGCCTGACAGTACACACTGCGTCGCGGCTGAGGGGCATTGGTATCGGGGTTGATCGCCGGGATGCCGACTAACGCCCGCAGTCCGTTCGATTCGTTGACACGCGCGTCCTCACGAGCCGCCCACTCTTCACGCGACGCGTTCAGCGCCACGTCCTCCAATTCGCACACGCTCATCTCCCGGTCGCCACGAAAATCGTCGGCCTCGCGACGTACAAACTCTCTTCCCACGCCCTTGATCTGGATTAGGTTCCGCGGAAACCAGGTTTGTTGGAAGAGCCGGTTGTCTTGTCGATCGAAATCATGAATGGAGCCGTCGTATAACGTGAGCTGCAGGTCCTCCTGATTGGAGGCAAACGCGAGTTGCCCGCTGTCCGCGTAGATGAGCCGTTCGCGGTTGCTCTCCGTTTGGTCGAAAATCGTCACATCCTTCATGCGATAGGTCGCCTGGTCGATTTGCGCGGCCCGTAGCGACAACCGGCCCTTCTGGATTTCGTTTATAGCGTGTTCCTTGAGAGAGAACGTGGGTTTGGTCCGCGCGATGTCGGTCATGAGCACGCGAAGCCGGTGGTTGGTGCGCGACAGTACCTGATCGCTGAACAGGAACGCCACGGCCGCAATGACGGTGGCGGCGGCCAGAACCGGGCGGACAAACTGGCTGAGCGAAACTCCCCCGGCCTTGAATGCCGTGATCTCGTTGTCACCCGCCAGCCGGCTAAAGGTGTATAACACCGCCATCAGAACGGCCATCGAGATCGTCATGGCCACGATAAAAGGAATCGTGAGGACGAAGAACTCGACGACGACGGTCCATGGCAGTCCCTTTCCCACCAACTCGCCCAGGCGCCGGGC
>JBFIZG010000107.1:0-10053 GCA_041604955.1 Gemmatimonadales bacterium
ACGGCGTCTCTGGGTCTGGACCCTCGCCGTCCTGGTCGCGATCTACTCCACACTGGGACCGGCGCGGGTGCTGGCCGACGCACTGCGCGAGCGCAATCTGCTCGGCATCTCGTTCGCAGTCGCTCTGGCTGTGCTGGTGGCGGCCGTCGGCTGGCAATGGGCAAAGCAACGCCCCGGCTGGAGGGAGATCGGGGTGGCAATTGGGGTGCTGCTCGCGTACTTGGCGGTGCTCGCCAGGATCCAGACACCGGAAGAGCGCACCCACCTTATCGAGTACGGCATCGTGGCCGCGCTCATCCACCAGGCACTGCTCGAACGTGCGCGGAACGGCCGCCACGTTCCCAAGCCTGCAGCACTCACGGTGGCCGCGACTGCGTTGTTGGGTGTACTCGACGAGTGTATCCAGGCGGTGCTCCCCAACCGAGTGTTCGACGTACGCGACATCGGGTTCAACGCGTTCGCCGGTTTCATGTTCGTCGCCGCAAGGTTGGCGATAGCGAAACAACGGGGACCTGGATGGCGCCTCTGGTTCTTATGGCTGATGGCCAGTGCGTGGGCTTGGGGCATGGCCGTGGTGGTGACCGGGTTGGGTGAGCTGTCGTTGCGATCCAGCCCAACCAGACTCATGGCCGCGTTTGTGGGCGTTGCCGTCGCCGGAATCTTGGTCGCGGCACTGCAGTGGCTGCTGCTACGGAAGAGGATCACAGGAGCAGTCCGCTGGGTGCTCACCAGTTTCGGTGCGGCGGCCGTCGTCGGTGGCGTGATCTTCGGCGTCGGCGGGTTCGGCACCGACACGGCTTGGATCCTTGGGACGGGTGTCTACGGAGCCGTCGCGGGCATACTCCAGTGGTTGATCTTGAAGCCGCAGATTCCGCGCGCGGGCTGGTGGGTGCTCGCCAGCACCGTCGGCTGGGTCCTCGGGATCCCCGCCGGAGAAGCCGTCGGGTGGAACGGGCTCGGCGCGGTCTACGGTGTGGTCACCGGAACCGTGCTGGTGTTGTTGCTACGCCAGAAACGTCGAACAGCCGAGCCGTCGCCCGCCGTTGCTTGACTGCTACGGCACCAGCGCCCGCGGCTCCGGCCGCAACACGAACAAGCCCTCGCGAATACTCGTAGCCACGACGATTCCGCTCGCGAAGTACGGGTAATTGCTCCACGAACCGGCAAAGCCCGGCGCATCGGGACTGCCGCTCACCGTGTCAAAGTACCCGACCTCTACCGGGTTCTCCGGATCGGAGATGTCCAGCACCCGTAAACCGGCCACGTAGTTGGATTCGTACATGTACTGGCCGTGCACGTAGAGATTGTGGTCGGTGGCGTTGCTTTCACCAAAGTACTGGTTGACCAGCACGGGATCATCGAGATCGGCGACGTCGAAGATCATCGTACGCGTGCGATCGACCTGACCCGATACCTCGTCTAGCTCGTCATTCAAGTAGAAATACCGCCGGTCGTCCGACAGCCAACCCTGGTGCGCGTATGCGAGACTCGGGTACCCGGCTGTTGCGATGAGACTGGTGCTGTCCTTATTGGTGACGTCGGTGATGCCGAGCAGTTCGGCCGCAGAGTGAAAGCACACCTCGCGGCCACGATAGTCCGTGTCAGGTCCGTCGTAATTGACACACTGCAGATCGTGTGTGTGTGTGGAACTCGGCCCGGCGCATCCGGCAAACGTGGGGTTCCGCGGGTCCCGGATATCCACCATGTGCGCTTGCCCGCCGCAGGTTTGGCCGCCGGCGCTGTTCCCGACCGTGAACGCGAACCCGGTCTCTTCGTTGATGGCGATGTTGTGCGAGCTGTAGATCCCGAAGTACGTCGTGTCGGGTGTGAACGTCACCGGTGCGATCAGATCACGCAGCCGGGTGAGGTCGAACACCTGCATGCCGTGGCGTCCCGCGTTGTCGGCCACGATGAATGCGTGATCGCGATAGACTTTCATGTCACGCCACAGATTTGGTCTGGCCCCTTCGGTGAGCGGCAGTTCACCCAGGTAGACCGGTGACGTCGGGTTGCTCAGGTCCACAAAGGCCGTGCCGTCGATGCGCCCCACGATCGCGATCTCACGGTTGGTGAGCGGGTCGGTCCATCCCCACAAGTCGCTGATCCACACGCCGCGCCCTGCGCCCAGTTCGCGCGACGGCAAGTACGAAACGAGATCGACCCTGGAGCAGTCGAACCCGGCGACGGATCCGTCTTCGCACTTCAGTTCCCCATCGGTAACCGCGGCCACGGCGGTCGGGTCGTCGACGATGGGCGATGTGTGCGTCCACGTCCCGACGTCACGCGTCAGCACGTACCCGACACCCTCGAAGAAGTCTTCGCCGGGCGCGCCCACCACCGCGACGTCACCGTCGGCCGCTACGGCCGCACCAAACGTCGGCATCATGTTGAACGTCGCTTCCGGTTTGATCTCCTGCGCCGCATTCCCCATGCCATCCTGACGGAACACATACACTGTCTGGCTGCCGGGCGCGCCAACTAACAGATCGAGTCCCGATACGGCGAGCGACATGCCAAACCCGCCTCGCTTCGATGGGAGGGTCGCCCCTTCGGGCTCGACCCAACGATCACGCACGTACGCAAACGGAACCATGTGCCCGCTGACCGGTGCGCCGGCCACGAGCAGGTTGTCGACTTCCATAAAGACCAACGAGATACCGAGCGAACGCACCGTCGAGTCGGCGGCGGCGAGCGATGCTTCGAGAGCGTAGGCCTGACTGCCCATCCGATACACGTGCACGCGGCCCGGCTGGTAGGTCGGGACCCCGGTGAACTGTGCGAGGATCGACGCCGGCGCCGGACCGGGAGCCGAAACGGCGGCCACACCGTCGCCCAACGCAACCGCTGCGCCGAATCGCTGCCCGTCGACGGCTTGCGGCGCCGTCATCGTCTCGGCTTCCATCCATTGCCCGCCCCGCTTGCGGAACACGTAAACCGCCCCACGTCCACCCGGCGCGCCGACGAGCGCCACGTCACCGGACAAGGCGACGGCAAACCCGGTGCTATCTCCCGCCGCTGCCGACGGGGGCTCGAGCCGCGCGGCGAGTTGCCATTCATTTCCGGTATGCTCGAACACGAACGCCGCGCCGCGTGCGTCCATTGCGTGTGGCGCGCCCACGAGCACGGTGTTCCCATCCGCTGCCAGGGCATATCCCAACGAGCTCGCCGATGACAGGCCGTCCACCGTCAACTTCGCAGTCTCCATCCACTCGCCCCCGCTCTTCTCGAACACGTGCACCGATCCGGCGCCGTCCGGTGGGAGCGCGAACGAGGGGAAGTCTTCGGTACGGCCCACGAACACGCGCCCGTCGGCAACGGCCACTGCCGTGCCGAAACCGAGCAGGCTCGAAGTGACGCCGGCATCCGAGCGCATGGTCTGCGCGTCGAGCCCGTGCGGGATGACCAATCCGAACACTGCGAGCAAGGGAGTAAAACGGGACATCGAGGCCTCGTGGTGGCATGGGTTTTATTTTGAACGGAGAAAGATGTACGGAGGAACCCGGCACGACCAGCCCTGGTTTCGCATACCCGTTGCCTTTGCCCATTCCCGTCAGCAATTTCCGCATATGCGCATACAACTGACGATCGTCCTATTGCTTGCCACCCCCGCCCCACTGAACCTGGCGGCCCAAACCCCTCGGCAGATCACCGCCGAGGACTATGCACGCGCCGAACACTTTCTCGGTACTACTACGAACGCGCTGGTCTCAGGGCGCGCCGATCGGGCCACCTGGCTCGCGGATGGCAGATTCTGGTACCGGGTGACCACCGACGCGGGCGCCGATTTCATCATGGTGGATCCGCGTCGCCGAACCCGAACCCCCGCCTTCGACCACTCGCGTCTTGCCCTCGCACTGCGGGAGGCTACCGGCCTGGACGTCGACGCCGCCGACCTGCCGTTGCGTGCCGTTCGCCTATCTGACGATGGCCTCCACCTCACCGCGACCATTGGTACGCCACCGGCGGAGAGCCGTGAATGGAGCTGTGACCTCTGGGCGTATCGTTGCATCGTCGTCGACAGCACTCGCACCGATGGTCGTCACGATCCACCGCGCAACTCGGACGTCTCTCCCGACAGCACCAAGGCCGTGTTCATCCGGGACTACAACCTGTGGATGCGAGACCTGCATACCGGCGAGGACACACAGCTTACGACCGATGGCGTTGAAGACTTTGGCTATGCCACCAACAACGCTGGGTGGGTGAAACGATTCTCACCGGTCGTGACGTGGTCGCCCGATTCGAAAAAGCTCGCAACCTTCCAGCACGATGGTCGTGGTGTGAGCCACATGCATCTGGTGCGGACTCAGGTGGGCGAACCCGAACTCGAGTCCTGGCGGTATCCGCTCCCGGGCGACAGCGTGATCTTCCGCATTCACCGCGTCATCATCGACGTGGGAATTCCCGGCGCCCCGCGCGTGATACGATTGCAAATGCCGCCCGATGCGCACCGCTCCATGGTGAGCGATCACGTCGCCTGCGCCATCGGGCTGTGCGATCTCCTGTGGTATCCGGACGCGTCGGCCATCGCGTTTGTCTCCAGCTCACGAGACCACAAACAAGCGTGGGTGCGGGTCGCCGATGCCAACACGGGAGAAGTTCGCACGCTGTTCGAAGAGCGTTCCGAAACCCAAATCGGCGATGCGAGCGCGCGCGAGAACTGGCGTGTGTTCCCCCGCTCCAACGAGCTGATCTGGTGGTCGCAACGCGACAACTGGGTGCACCTCTATCTCTACGACCTCGCGAATGGCCGGCTCAAGAACCGTATCACCACCGGTAATGGGAACGTGGTAGAGATCGAGCACGTCGACGAGCGATCGCGGACCATCTACTTCAGGGGCCAGGGACAGGAACGGGATCGCGATCCGTATTTCCGGCATTTCTACCGTATTGGATTCGACGGCCGCGGAATGACGCTGCTCACTCCCGAGAACGCAGACCATTCGATCGCGATGGCGCCGGACGGCGCGACGTTCATCGACACATACTCCACCCCAACGACACCACCGGTGACGGTGCTTCGCGACACCAGTGGACGCGTCTTGCTCGAGTTGGAGCGTGCCGACATAACACGGCTGGGAGCGACGGGATGGACCCCGCCAACGCCGATCACCATGAAAGGCCGTGACGGCACGACAGACATCTATGGGATGATGTATACGCCACGGGATCTCGACTCGACGGCCAAGTATCCCATCATCGACTACATCTACCCCGGGCCGCAGAGCGGGAGCGTGGGTCCCCGGAGCTTTGCTCCGTCTCGTCGCGATCACCAGGCGCTCGCGGAACTTGGTTTCGTCGTGGTTGCAATCGACGGCATGGGCACGCCGGGACGCTCGAAGGCGTTCCATGATTCTTACTACGGGCAAATGGGCGACAACACGTTGCCGGACCAGGTGACCGGGATTCGCCAGCTCGCGGAGCGGTACCCGTGGATCGATCTCGAGCGCGTGGGAATCTGGGGACACTCGGGTGGTGGGTTTGCCGCCGCGGGCGCCATGTTCCGCTACCCGGAATTTTTTAAAGTGGGCATTTCGGAGTCCGGCAATCACGACAATCGGAACTACGAAGACGACTGGGGCGAACGATACCAGGGCCTTTTGGTGCGTGATGGCGACAGCGACAACTATGCCGCAGAGGCAAACCAAACCCACGCGGCCAATCTCCGGGGCAAGCTGTTGCTCGCGCACGGTGGGATGGACACGAACGTCCCGCCATACAATACGTACCTCGTGGTTGACGCGCTGATCAAGGCGAACAAGGACTTTGATCTCCTCATCTTTCCAAATGCCGGTCACGGATATGGTCGCGACCGCGAGTACATGATGCGGCGTCGGTGGGATTATTTCGTGCGTCATCTCTTGGGAGCCGAACCGCCGAAGGAATATGAGATCGGCGCGGAACGTCCGATTCCATAGCTCCAATATTTGCCGGAGATAAGCAATGCACCTCCAGTTTCTTCAGAGGCTCTTTACCCACATGGAATGGGCGGACGCTTTAGTCTGGCGGAGCGTGCTCGAGGAGGAGGTCGTGAGCGCTGACGATTACGTCCTCGACAGCTTGGTGCACCTGCATCTGGTGCAGCATGCCTACATGAGCGTATGGAACGGCGAGACTGTGGCGACCCCCACCCCCAGCCGAGATGACTTCGCCGGTCTCACCGACATTCTAGACTGGGCTCGACCCTTTTATCCTGCGGCGGCTGAATTCCTGGCTGGTCTGACCGAAGAACGACTCGGCGAGACTATCCCGATCCCCTGGACGCGGTTCATCGAGAAGGAGATCGGTGGCCCTCCGTCTCCCGCTGACCTGGGAGACATGGTATTTCAGGTGGCGGCTCACAGCGTGCATCACCGCGCGCAAATCAGCCGCCGAATTCGGGAGGTCGGCGGAAGTCCCAGCATGGTGGACTACATCGGCTGGGTGTGGCGCGGCAGCCCTGCGCCGGATTGGTCACGTTGATACCTGCGCGCTCGTAGATCGAGATCTCTCATTATGCGATCCGCGGCAACGCTCAATCCCCAACCATACCTTAACATGCGTGACTGAGCAGCTCGACCGCCTCACCAATATCCTTTGTCGATGTTCGAGGTGGACGAGGGCAATACAACATCATTGATGAATCCCGCGCGAGGAGGCAACGTCGTGAAGATCCCAGGTCTCACACACGGTCACCGAGCGAGCTTATGGATATCACATGCGGCGATCGGGGCGATCGCGCTTGCGATCGGCGCCAATGCCTGTCAAAGGGAACCGAGGGAGGTGATGGTGGACGGTAACGAGGAATCCAACACGGTTCGTGTGACCGGGTTAGGGGGGGTGTTCTTCAAGAGCGGTGACCCGAAGCCACTGTTGGAGTGGTACCGCACGCACCTCAGTATCGACGCCGCAGACTGGGGAGGGTTTGCGTTTCAATGGCGGGAGCGGGAGCAGCCGGAAGAGATCGGTTACACGGTCTGGGGTGCGTTCCCCGAGACGACGGGCTATTTCGCGCCGAGCGACCTGCCATACATGCTCAACTTCCGAGTGCAAGGTATCGACCGCCTCATCGCCGTCCTGAAAGAAGAAGGCGTGGAGATCGTGGGAGAAGTCGAGGAGCATCCCAACGGGAAATTCGCGTGGATTCGCGATCCCGAAGGCCGGAAGGTCGAGCTGTGGGAGCCGGTCGCGTCGAGTGAGGACCCGTATCTACAGTAGATGAGACTCACATCGCTGCTCGCGTGCACCTTGATCGCGGGATGCGCGGCTGGTGACCCGGAAGTCGATACTATCCTTTATAGTGCAGCGCGCAGCATAGGCGTGGCCTCCGACACGTGTTCGATCCGCCCCGGCCGTAGGACGCGCGAAACTGCAAGCACAGGAATTCTTTGAGGTGACGAGGTGACTGAATGGCACTACGTGTAGGTCAGAAGGCAACACGCAGCATGACCGTGAGCCAAGACGCCGTCAAGTCATACGCCGAACTCACCGGCGACTACAATCCTCTCCACTTCGACGAGGAGTTTGCGCGCGGAACCAAGTTCGGGGCGTTGGTCGCACAGGGCGGGCTCACGACTGGGTTGCTTCACGCGCTCGTCGCAATGGACATGCCCGGTCCCGGCACCGTCTTCTTGAGCCAAAACTGGAAGTTCACGGCGCCCGTCTACATCGGCGACGAGATCACGGCGGAGGCGGAGGTGTTGAGCGTCCACGCCACGAAACCGGTAACGCAGCTCAAGATCACCGTGCGTCGCCAGACCGGCGAAACCGCGCTGGAGGGTGAGGCGTGGTGTTACCGTATGTTTCCCAATGCTCCGGCCGGCACCTAACCAAGTGTTCGCATTGAACACCGTGGTCGCGACGGAGATCGGGAGCATCGCTGAGCGAACAGTCGTTGCGCTAGCGGCCTTTCGCCGTAACGGAGAGCCAGCGGTTCGCGCAGCGGCCCCATGCTCAGTGGATCTGCCACTCTGGAGCAACAACGGCGAGGCGGACCACCATGAATGAACTGTTCTACGTCACCGGGTTGATCGTGCAAGCCGCCGTACCCACGGCGGTAGTATTGGGTGGCATCGTCATCTTCTCGAAGACCGCTGTGGGACGAGCCCTCGTCGAGCGGCTTCGTGCCAGGCGGGAACCGGACCCACATGTGCGACAGCTTGCCGACGAAGTCGACTCGCTCAGAGAAGAACTGATGGACGTTCACGAACGGCTGGACGCCACGGAGCGCTACATCGCAGCCACAGGCCGGAGGGCAGATTTGCCGATCGCCGAGGACAGCACTTCTTCCTCCAACACGTGACATTCCAGCCAGACACCACAGTGAAGTGCCACGCCGCTGCAATTGTGAGACGAGCATTCGACAGAGATCGGAATTCGATCAATGGAAGACGCCCCAGCTAAACAGACCGCTGCTATCCATCTCAGGTCCGCCGCACCGGCATTTCTCGTGTCGGATGTGAACGAGACCGCCAACTGGTACGCCGAACAACTCGGCTTCGAAACGACCGGTATCTTTCCACGACAGCCGCCGGCGAGCTGGGCGAGTCTCCAGCGCGACGGCGTCGAGATCATGCTGCAACGTCAACCAGGTTACGAGAAGCCCGACCTCTACCCGGACCGGGACGGTGGAGTGTGGGACGCATACATCCGGATGCGTGGCGTACACGCATTGTATGCTACGCTGCGCGGCCAGTCGTTCATCAAGATGCCGCTGACCAAACAGCCCTACGGCGACTGGGAGTTCGAGGTCGTCGATCTGAACGGGTACGTCCTCGTCTTCGGTGGTGACGAGACGCTCGAGGCTGCCCCGTCCAAGTAGCGCGTCTTTATCTCTGCCAGTGCAGCGCGCCTGGGCGATCACGTGACCCGCCCTCATCACCCCGGGTATCATAGTTGCTCGGGGAGTGTGGTCGCGAACCGACGGTCAACCCCCTCCAACGCCGAGCGGCTGTTCAACCCTGTTTGGGAGTGTGCCGTTCATGTTACAACGTGCATCGTATGTCGTAGTACTCGTGACGCTGGCCGTTACGGAGCCGCTCGTCGCTCAGACGGGTACCGTATGGGTAGAAGCCCGTGGCGGTTGGCTCGTTCCAACGAACGACCTCGGCCGAACGGACGTCATCGCCAACAGTGGGTTTGGCGTGTTCGAACGCGTAGACGGAAGCCCAGTACTCGGCGTGGGAGTCGGCCTTGGGCTCGGTACGCGGTGGGCGCTCAGAGCTTCGTACGATCATGCACTCGATGCAGACGTCCGCGGAGAGTGGAAGTGCGCCCCGTTTGTCGCGTGCCCCTCGGTTTTGCTGCCGCTGGACGGCGTGATGAGCCGGCAGACGGCGATGATCGATGCCATGTACCGGCCGGCGGCCGAGCTTCCGCTGACTCCGGTACTGTTTGCGGGTCTGGGAGTCCGAAAGAGTCGGCTCACCTGGAGTGAACCGGCGGCGGACATCACCCTGCCTGCGTTTTCGTTTGACGAGACCGATCCGGTCGTTCGTTTTGGGCTGGGGCTCGAGCGCACGCTGGGAGCCACATCGCTGTTTGGCGAGGTGGCCATGACAACGACGCGGTTCGGTGGCGCCTCCTTCGAGAGCATCGAAGGCAGCCTGCCCGCTGACCGCGACCTGTCGCTAGACCTGGGATTGTTCGCGGGCGTCCGCATCACCCTGCGCTAAACAGTCCTCGTCCGACACGCCGCTCGCCTAGGGGCTGATCCTTCGATTGGCCCCTAGGCGATTGTTTAGGCGAGCGTTGCGAGACCAGCGAGCCGCCGCGTAGCTTCATAACCACCCTGCGGCAGGTTTCGGCGGCCCGCGCAACACCGCCGCCGGATCGCATTGACGACTCAGAACTACAACTCACCCACAAGCCCAAGGAGATGACTCTCTCATGAAACGCACATCGGTGACCCCCCCACCGCAGTCCCTGCTGGGTGTCAACAGACTCGTATTTCCTGAACTCCTCGTGGAGATCGAAATCACGGCTGGTGTTTAGCACGGCCACGTAGGGATTGCCGTACGATGATGCCGCATTGTCGCCCCGTTGGGCCCGGTGACGCCGCTGCCTGGACAGCCC
>JBFIZG010000108.1:0-9949 GCA_041604955.1 Gemmatimonadales bacterium
CGGAACAACCTGGCACTGATTCTCGACCAGATGGGCGAGCGGGAGGCAGCCCTCGCGGAACTCGACCGGTGCCTGCGACTGGATCCGTCTAACGTACACGTGCTGGTGAACCGGGGCGGGATCATGGGTGCACACGGCCGTCATGCTGCTGCGGAAACAGATCTGAACGCCGCACTCAAGATCGATCCGGGCAACGCGGAAGCCCATTACAATCTGGGGCTCGTCACGATTCGGCGGGGGCTGTGGGCCTCCGCGGTGACGAGCCTGAAACGGGCGATCGAACTGGACTCCAGTCTGGCGGGGGCGTATTTCTACCTCGGAGAAGCCCTCAACCACATCGACGACCTGCCGGCCGCCCTCCAGGCCTACCAACAGGCCGCCGAACTGCAACCGACGAACGCCCAGGCATTCTACGGGATCGGAATCATCTTAGACCGGATGAACCGGCCCGAAGACGCTGCCCAGATGTACCGTCGGTCCCGCGAAATCACCGGTCGGTGAATCGCGTCGTGGTGGACGACCTCGCGTTCGTAGCCGCGGACGCGATCGTCCGTCCGACCAACACACAGCTCGAACCCGTTTCTTCCGCCCTTCGACGTCTCGATGACGTGGGCGGCCCCGCCTTCCGTCAGCATCTGGTCGTTACCGAAGAGCTAGCCATTGGCGCCGCGGTCGTGACCGGCGCCGGAGACCTTGGCTCGGACCTCGTGATTCATGCCGTCATCTCCGGCCCGGGCGAGCCAATCGATTCGCGAGGCGTAACGAGGGCGCTCGAGAACGTGCTGCAGCGTGCCAAAGATTGGGAGGTCGCCCATCTCGCCCTTCCGCCGATAGGCGTGGGGCCGGGGAATCTCCCGATGGAGGAGAGCGCGCGGCTCATCGCCGAAGCGTTGGGTGTGACGGCCACCACAGCCCGATACCCGCGAGAGGTGACAATAGTTGTGGATCGCGAGGACGATCGGGATATTTTTGAGGCACGTCTGCCGCCCCACCCAAAGGACAAGTGACGGTGAACCGCAAGCACGTTGCAGGAGCAACAGTCGTCGTCTGGCTCCTGGCCCTTGGCTGGTTGGTCCAACGCAGCTACTTGCGGCCGGTCTCCGCCGTGTTGGCCGAGACCACCCTCCGCGTCCCGCCGGGCGCCACCTATTTCGCCATTCAGGGCGGATCGAACCAAATCGGGTTTGGAGCGAGCCAACTCGACACCCTGCGCGACACCATCCGGCTGCAAGACCTGACGGTGCTTCACCTGCCGGTGTCCGGCCGGATGCAGCGGGTCGAATCGCGTACGTCCACCAGCCTCTCGCGCACACTCCAGCTTCGCGAGTTCGAGACGACCGTGAGGGCGGAGGACGGACGATTCGTCGCCCGAGGAACGTTGTCGAACGATTCCACACTCGCCGTAGAGCTCGAGACCGTGGAGGAGGCACGAACCGTCCAAATCAAGATTCGGCGGCCGCTCGTCCTGCCGGCTCTCGTCCCGCTTCATGTGGCGTTCGTCGATCCAGCCGCCCTCAACAAGCAATATTCGCTGCAGCTGTTCGACCCGGTGCTCATGACGGTGCGGGACGTCGACTTCACCGTCACTGCAGAATCGACCATCGTCTTTCCCGATTCGGCGACGTTTGACTCGACGGCGGCGCTGTGGGAGCCGGCCCGGTGGGACACGGCGGACGCCTGGCGGCTGTCGGAAGACGTCGACGGCGTCGAGCACCACATGTGGATCGACGGCCTTGGCCAGGTCGTCCGCGCCGAATCGCCGACAGGGTATTTTGTGGCGCGTACGGCATTCGAGTTGGCATTCGAGAACTTCCGGGCCGCCACCCGCGACCCGCAGCCCTCTGCGGGGCGTTCCCCCGAGATCGTCTACGCGACGGTCATCGCATCCGGCGTGCCGCTTCCCTCCACCGAACTCGATGAGCTCGAAGTTCAACGGTACCGCCCAGAGCCGGGAAAGAAGATTCCCGCCGGGTACGATACACTGGTCATCCGTCGAGGTATGGTGGGGGGCGACGGAACCGAACAAGCGAGCGCACACGCCCCCGCGCGGTACTCGGAACCGGGATTGCTCATCGAGAGCGACGATCCTCGCATCACGGCGCAGGCGCGGCAGATCGTGGGCCGCACCGGAAACCCGCTGCGACAGGCCGAGCGGCTCAACCAATGGGTGTTTGAAACGCTCGACAAGCGAGGCGGGGCCGCCGTGCCGAGCGCGGTAAACGTATTGGAACAGCGACGAGGAGACAGCAACGAGCACACGACGTTGTACGTGGCGCTCGCCCGGGCGCTCGGGATTCCGGCGCGAAGCGTTGCGGGACTCCTCTACGTGGACGGGCGGTTCTATTACCACGCCTGGTCCGAGGTGCATATTCAGCGTTGGATAGCGGTGGACCCGACGCTCGGGCAGCTTCCAGCCGACGCGCGCCACATCCGGTTGACCACCGAAGGACTGACGGGTCATATGGAACTCAGGAAGTCGATCGGAGGAATCCGGCTCGACGTCATTCGATCGAACGGAATCACATGATCAAGCTGGAAAACCTCACGAAGCGCTACGGGAAGTTCACCGCAGTCGATCGCCTCCACCTTCACGTCCCCCGCGGTGAGTTGTTCGGGTTCCTCGGACCAAACGGGGCAGGGAAGACGACCACCCTTCGGATGATCGCGGGCATCTTGCGGCCGACCGAGGGCCGGGCGTGGATCGGCGGCGACGATCTTCTGAAGGACCCGATGTCCGCGAAGCAGCGCCTCGGGTTCATACCGGACCGTCCATACGTGTACGAAAAGCTGACCGGCGCAGAGTTCCTGCGGTTCGTCGCCGGCCTGTTCGGTCAGGACGGAGACATGGTGGAACGGCGTATCGAGGAACTCCTCGAGTTGTTCGAACTTTCGGCCTGGAAGAACGAATTGGTTGAATCGTACAGCCATGGCATGCGCCAGAAGCTCATCATCTCGAGCGCGCTCATTCACCGCCCTGAGTGCATCGTCGTCGACGAACCGATGGTCGGCCTCGACCCGAAGGGGGCGCGACTGCTGAAGGACATCTTCCGGGAGTTCGTGGAACGCGGAGGAACGGTGCTCATGAGCACGCACACGCTGGAGGTCGCGGAAGCCGTGTGTGACCGGATCGCCATCATTCAGGAAGGTAAGCTGATCGCCTCCGGATCGATGACGGAACTCCGTCAACACGCGGCGAGTGGGACCGCGTCCCTGGAGGAGTTGTTCTTGAAGCTCACCGGTGGTGTGGCGGAAAAAGAACTCGCGCGGGTGCTGGAAGGGTGAGACATCCGCTCCAACTGATCCTGTGGCCCAAGTGGCAGACAGCGCGAGCCCGGATTCGCCAACAGCGGAGTACCGGGAGCGCGAGAGCGCTCGTGATCGGCGGCGTGGCCGTGCTGTTTTGGCTCGGTGTGTTTGGGGTGGTGTACCGGATCCTCCAGTACTTCCGCGGCATCGAGGAAATCGGGCCGTTGTTGGCCGGCAAGCTGTTGGGACTCGTTCTCCTCGCGTTCCTCTCGATTCTCCTGCTGTCCAACGTGATCACCGCGTTGTCGTCGTTCTTCCTCGCGAAGGACCTCGACATCTTGGTCGCTGCGCCGGTTGATTGGCTGTATTTCTATCTGGGCAAGCTGGGCGAGACGATGCTGCACAGCTCGTGGATGGTTGCATTGATGGCCGTCCCGATCTTTGCGGCGTACGGGATCAGTTATGGTGGGGGATGGCTCTTCGTGCCGTACGTTTTGGTCTTGTTCGTGCCGCTCCTCATACTGCCCGCGGTCGTTGGCAGCGCTGTGACACTCGTTCTCGTCAACGTGTTTCCCGCGCGCCGCACGCGGGACCTGTTGTCCGTGATCGCCATTGGGGCTGCTGGTGTGCTCGTTCTGATGTTCCGGTTCGTCCGGCCCGAACTGCTGATGCGGCCCGAAGGATTTCGGAATCTCCTCGACTTTATCACATTGCTCCGAACGCCGACCTCGCCCTTTCTCCCCAGTGAATGGACGACAAACGGAATCATGGGATTGCTCGTGGGACCCATGGACCTGCAACCGATCGTGCTGCTGTGGAGTACCGTGGGCGCGTTCTTGGTGTTCGGCGCGCTACTCCACGCATGGCTCTATCCCCGGGGGTTCACTCGCGGCCAGGAGGGCGCCGAACGGTTCGTCAAGGGATGGATCTGGGAAAGACTGCTCGCTCCCATCGTACGGCCGCTGTCCGTCTCGAAACGGGAGTTCATCATCAAGGACTTGAAGCTGTTCTTCCGCGACCCGACCCAGTGGAGCCAGCTCATCCTGCTCGCCGTGCTCGTCGTGATCTATCTCTTCAACATCAAGGCCTTGCCCTTGTTTGCCGGCGAACGGGTGCCGTTTTTCCTGGTGACGGTGATCTCATTCTTGAATCTCGGACTCGCCGGGTTCGTGCTGGCGGCAATCGCGGCGAGGTTCATCTTCCCCGCTATCTCACTCGAGGGACGGCAAATGTGGTTGCTCCGGTCGAGTCCCTTGAATCTCCGCGCGTTGTTGTGGTCAAAGTATTGGACAGGCACGATGCCACTCCTCATCCTGGCGCTCGTGATCACCGTCCTGACGAACGTACTGCTTCGTGCATCTCCGTTCATGATGTGGGTCGGCGTTGGCACGATCGTGTTACTCACCCTCGCCATCAGCGCGATGGCGCTGGGGTTTGGCGCCGTGTTTCCGCAGTTCGATACGGAGAACGCGGCGCAGATTCCAACGTCCTATGGCGGATTGATATTCATGATGACCACCATCGTGTTGCTGGCGACCGTCATTGTGGTGGAAGCCGTACCGGTCTCGGGCTACGTTCGTGCCTCGTTTCGCGGAGAACCCGTCGCGGTGGACGCGACGATGATCGGCGCGTTCGCGCTGGCGGCGGCGATTTGTATTGTCGCGACGGTGGTCCCGCTCAAGATCGGGCTCGATCGGATCGAGCGATTGGAGTGCTGAACCCAGGGTGAGGAGCGTGCCGCTCAGGCTGCGATCTCACCTCCACACGTCCCACAAAACCTCGCATTTTCCGGCACCGCCGCTCCGCATTTCCAACAGCGCGGCGACGCATCTGGCGTGTCGAGCGATCGGCCGCACGAAGAGCAAAAGACCGCGCCGGTTTCGGGGCGGGGCCCACAAACGGGACACGTCGATGATCGCGTCGCCTTGAGCCGTGCTATCACTTGTTCCGCCGGATCGAGGTCGGGCGCATCGGCAGTGGCGTCTGGCGTTACAGGCGCCGTCGCATCTTCCTGCTTCATTGCCGCGAGGGCCTGCTGCGAGTACTTGGCTTTGAGAAGCGCATAGTCCTCGTCAGACAGTTTTCCGGTGGCCCGGTCGAACTCGATCTCCTTCAGCGCGAGGAGCGCACGGATCTTGGGAGATTCGGACTCCTCGATGCTCGTGAAATCGATCTCCTCGGGCGAAGACGCCGGTGCCGGAGCCCAGCGAGCCAGCGGCTCCAAGACCAACGCCAGGGCGGCACCCGCCACGACGACACCCGCCAACAACTCAAACATCGGCGTTAACCCAGATCCGCGAGTTCCGCTTCGAGACGGGCTTGGTCGTCCGCCGACAGTCCCGTTGCCGCGCCCGCCGCGTTGCCCTCACCCACTGTCTGTGACCGGAGTTGGGTTCGGCGACCCAACACCCACAGCATCGATCCGCCGACGACCGTGATGGCAATCCCCGGCAGGACGTAGCCGACGATGTTGAACCCCTCCTTCCGGGGCGCCATGAGCACCATCTCTCCATACTCGGCGATGAACGCGTCGATGATCTCTTGCGCGCTCTTGTTGTCCTCGACGAGGGAGATGACCTGCCGATGCATGGCTGGAGAGGTTTGACAGGTGAAATCGGTCGTGCGACACGTATAGACGTCGAGATTGCACCCGCACGTGCAGCGAAGCCGTTCCTCGACACCGATGATGAACGGATCGTTCTCGTAGTCGGTGACCGGTCCTCTGGCTCGACCCGCCAGGGCCGGGTCGCGAAGCCGCGCGACCGGTGCGTCACCTTGCTCCTGCACCTGATCTTGCCGGTCCGCAAACGGTACGACGGCGAGCAAGCCGCGCTTCAACATGTCGCGTCTGGTAAGCATCATGTAACCTCGGCGACCGCTTCCCGGTCCTTGTCAACGAGGGTGACCTGATATCCCTGCAGTGCGCGGCGCACGGAGGCGCGTGTGGGCCCGACGCCGGGCCACATCGTCACAACGCCACCGATGACCAGCACCACGCCACCAAACCACACCCACCACACCAGCGGGTTCACTGTAAACCGATACACCGCCTCTTCGGTTCCGTCGACCGACCCGGCAAAGACCACGTAGAGGTCTTCCCTCAACCCACTCATGATCGCCGCTTCGGTGCTCGGATTGAACGTCGGACGCTTCATGGAGTCGAAGTACTGCCGCTTTTCGCTGGACAAAACACCGAGACGACGCCCGTCACGGGAGACTTCAACACTCGCGGTGGTGACGAAGCGATTGAGCTGGTCGTACTGCGAGACGCCAATGTGGGTGAGCTGGTACGTGTACCCGAACGGCGATCGCATGCTGGTGGACTCACCCGGCTTGAGTGACGCCTCCATGTCCGACTTGAACGCGAGACCGGAGAACGCGACCATATAGATCACGATACCGATATGCACGATGTACCCACCATAGCGGCGCCGATTCCGGCCGATCAGCCGCACGAGCGCCATAACGTGGTTTTCACCGTGCAGCCGGTGTCGCGCACCGACTCCACGCGCGAACTCCTGCGTGATCGTGGCCACCACAAAGGTCCCAAGGCTCAACGCCACCGCGGCGTAGAAGTCGCTGTAGCGGATGGCGACGAGCGCGGCCGCCATCATCGCTCCCGCCATCACGGGAACGGCGAACTGTCGTCTCAGGTTCCGCGGACTCGCCTTGCGCCACGCGATCAACGGTCCGATCCCCGTGAGTCCCAGGAGCGCCAGACCAATCGGGATGTTCACCTGGTTGAAGAACGGCGGCCCGACCGTGACCTGGGTGCCGCGAACCAGCTCTGAGATGATCGGAAACATCGTCCCCCATAGGATGGAGAACGCCATTCCCACCAGCAGCAGGTTGTTGAACAGAAAACTCCCTTCTCGCGAGAGAAGGCTCTCGAGGTGGGACTCGGGTTCCAACGCGTGTCGGCGAGTCCAGAACAGCCACGTCATGGAACCCGCCAACAGAATCAGGAAAACCAGGAAGTAGTATCCGACGGGTGACTGCGTAAACGAGTGCACGCTGGAGATGATGCCGCTACGCGTGATAAAGGTGCCGAAGATCGACAGGAAAAAACTGAGCGCGATCAGGATCACGTTCCACTTCTTCAGCATGCCGCGTTTTTCCTGAATCATCACGGAATGCAGGAACGCCGTCATGGTCAGCCAGGGAAGGAAACTCGCATTCTCGACGGGATCCCACGCCCAGTAACCGCCCCAACCCAGCTCCACGTACGCCCACCACATCCCCAGGGTGATCCCGATGGACAAGAAAATCCACGACACGATGGTCCACTTGCGGATCGCGTGCAGCCAACCGGTATCCAGCCGTTTCGCCAACAGCGCCGCCACCGCAAACGCGAACGGAATGGTGATGCTGATGTACCCCAGATAGAGCATCGGTGGATGGATGACCATCCCCGGATTCTGCAGCTGGGGATTGAGACCCTGGCCGTCGAGCGGCGTGAACGCGAGCCGCTCGAACGGGTTCGCGGCAAACAACACTACGACCAAGAAAAACAACGTGACGCTGGAGGTCACCGCCGCAACGTACGGCATCAAGGGATCGTATCGTTTGGGCGTCAGCCATTGGGCCAACGCCGCGAAGATGACGAGGATGAAGACCCAGAACAGCAGGCTGCCGTTTTGCCCGCCGTAGACCGCCGACACGAGATACGGAGTGGGGAGGTTCCGGCTCGTGTACGCCCAGACATAGGCGACGTTGAAGTCGTGCCGGAAGATGGCCACGACGAGCGACAACATCGCGACCGAGACGACGCCAAACAGCGCGTACGTCGTGCGTCGGGCGCTCTGGATCAGCTCGGGACGATTCCGCCGACCACCCAGAAAACCAACCACGGCACCCCATACCGCCAGGAGCGCCGCCAGCCACAGCGCGAGTTGGCCCAGTATCGTCATCGGTTACGCCGTCGGTACGGCTTCGTACCGCGAGCCGCACTTAGCGATCAAGGACGTTGCACGGAACGTACCGTCGCGGGAAAGCCTACCTTCGACGACCACCTCGACGTCGTCCGTAAACGTGTCCGGCGCAAGACCTCGGTAGATGACGGGATACACCTGCTGGCCGTCGGTCACTTCGAAGGTGATGGTCTGGGACGCGACGTCACGCTGAATGCTGCCCGACACGACTGTCGCGCCCATTCGGACGCCGACGTCATGCAACGATCGATCGACGGCGATCTTCTCTGCCAATTCGGAAGGGGTCACGAAGTACACGCCGGTATCTTTGATGCCCGACGCCATGAGGTAACCCACGCTGCCCAGGATCAAGGCCCCGCCAAGGAGAAATTTCGTACGTGCTCGCATTGCTCTCATACCACCTGTCGAGTTGAAACCCAATTGCGATTCGCAAGTTCCAAATATACCCCGCCGCCAACCACCCTGCACAAAATCGCCTGATGGCCGTGAAGTGGCTCCCCAGAGAATCGTGAAGAACTGCTCATCCGGACTTCGCCCAGTGAAGCGCGGTTTCGACCGCTCGCTGCCACTCCGCATAGTCCGCATCGCGCCCGGCGGCAGGCTCAAACCAACGGTACTTCCGGCTCCCGGCAAAGGTCTCCGCATTGGGCCAGACCCCCACCGCAAGCCCCGCGAGGCCGGCCGCTCCGAGACCGGTGGTTTCCACCAGGTCCGGACGCGCCACGCGGACTCCGAGTACGTCTGACTGAAACTGCATCAGCCAGTTATTGGTGGCGGCACCCCCGTCAACCTTGAGCTCGGAGAGTCCGACACCCGAGACCTCTTCCATGGCGCTGGAAACGTCCTTCGTGCTGTAGGCCATCGACTCGAGGGCCGCGCGTACGAGCTGCGCCCTCCCCGTACCACGGGTGAGGCCGACAATCGTCCCCCGCGCCCTCGCCTCCCAATGAGGAGCCCCGAGTCCGACCAGGGCCGGGACGAAATACACGCCACCGGTATCACCTACGCTCTGCGCCAGAGATTCCGTTTCAGCCGCCTGTTTGAGGAGCCCCAAGCCGTCTCGCAACCATTGCACCGCCGCCCCAGCAATGAAAATCGCCCCCTCCAGGGCGTAAATCGGCCCTCCGGAGGCATCGCAGGCGACGGTGGTCAGCACCCCACGATCTCCCACGTTCAGATTCCGAACCAGCCCGACATTCATGAGGAGAAAGGCGCCGGTTCCGTAGGTGCATTTGGCCTGTCCCGACTCCCAGCACCCCTGTCCGAACAACGCCGCTTGCTGGTCGCCGGCGATTCCGGCTACCGGAACCGAAATACCGAGTTGGCGTCGGTCGGTGACGCCAACGACCTCGCTCGACCGCTTGATCTCCGGCAAACTCCCCGGCGGCACGCCGAAGAGGTCGATGAGATCGGGATCCCACTCGCGGCTGTTGATGTTGTAGAGCAGGGTGCGGGAGGCGTTCGTATGATCCGTGACGAACGATCGGCCACCCGTGAGCCGGTAGACCAGCCAACTGTCGATCGTGCCGAACACCGCATGCCCCGCCTCCGCCAATTCGCGAAGACCAGGCTCGTGTTCGAGCAACCACTGGATTTTCGTCGCGCTGAAGTACGGATCCCACACCAAGCCAGTCCGCTCCGAAATGAAGCGGGCGCCGTATTCCTTCTCGAGGTCTCGGCACCGCTCGGCGGTACGCCGATCCTGCCAGACGATCGCCCGACTCAGCGGGTGGCCGGTTCGCCGATCCCACACGACGACGGTCTCGCGCTGA
>JBFIZG010000109.1:0-9881 GCA_041604955.1 Gemmatimonadales bacterium
CCGTTGGTCGTCATGGCGCGGACGAGGGATCCGCCCTCCCCGAGTTGGGTTTTGATTTTCCGTCCGAGCTTTCCTTGGATGGTGATCGGAAAGTCGATCGCCAGATGCCCGTTCACGGTGCCCGACTCGAGCAGCGCGTTGTAGCCATCCGGGATGAGCAGCTCGATGCCGCCGTTGGTGGTTTGGACGTCGAGTCCGTCTCCCGACCACGCGTTCCCGGTGAGTGCCACCTCGATACCGCCGTTCGTGGTGCGGCCCTTGACGCCTCCAGCGACGTCGACGAGCGAGATGCCGCCGTTGGTCGCGTTGAAGTCGATGTCGCCCACCATTCCCTCGACGTCAATACCACCGTTCACGGTGCGGAGCCTCAGATCGGAATCAAACGGCGCGGACACACTGAAGCTCACGGCCCAAGATTCCCTGCCACGCGTCTTGGGCCCTCGAGCCCTGATCGACGCGCCCGAACTCTCGACGAATACTTCTGAAGCCAACTCACGGGCCACTTCGTCGGTCCGGGCCCGGGCTTGAACCTTCGAACGGACCAGGATTTCGCTTCGTTCCCACCCCTTCACCTCGATCCCCCCGTTCCCACCGGCGTCGATGTCGAGCGGGGCGCCAGTCACCGGCAGGGTGAACTCACGGGTTTCACAGTACCAGCCGCCGCGGTCTCGCGCACGGTACTCTCGGCACCAGTCTCGCTGCTGCTCCTCCCAATCACCCCGAGCCAGCGATGCAACCCGGTGGACTTCCCGCGCGTCGCGGACATGGCGGATTTCATGGACGTAGGTCCGGGCCTTTGGCACCCCGTAAAACGCCACGCCGAGACCAACAACTGCTACTGGAAGGATGTATCCCTTGAGGCTCATGGCTCCTGCTCCGGAATTGTATGTCGGTATTTCTTAGATACACCAAACGCGGGAAAGGTTGCGTTCTTCTCAGCACGGGTCGCAGCCGGTTTCAGAACTCAACGCCGGATCGAGGCCGCTTGCTTTGACTGCGCGACTTCACGACATTCCCCAAAGCCACTTTGGCCCAAGGAGTCACCCATGAACATGCACGTGACACTTTCGTCAATGGCCGTCTGCGCGACCGTCCTCGCCAACCCCACGTCTCAGGAATTCCAGGGAAAGATCACCGGCGAGGAATGCTCGAAAAACCTGCAAGAGATCATGAACGTGGTCGGTGACGACGGCCAGCCGACCGACCTGTTCGGAATGTCCCGCGACCTGATCTGCACACCCGACGAGACCTACACGATTTGGGTGCGTGGGTTCAAGATCCTGATGGAAATGGATGAGGGCGAAGTGGGAATCGACTATGAGAACGCCGATGACCCAACCTTCACGATGTACAACCCTCGAAACGACACCCACGTTGTCGTGAACGCTAAGAAGCTCGAGAACCTCCAGACTCAGATGATGGGCGGGCAGAAGAATGCTCCCAATGTCGGCGGCATCATGGGACAAATCCGGGATGCCGCCGGTGTCGAGGTCAAGAAGGCAGAAGGGCCTTATCGCAGCAAGCATACGGTGGATTGTGAGGATGGCGAGCGCTGGGCAGCCCACCAGGGCGAGATCGGACCAGGCGGTAACCCGATGGAACCTCGATGGCATATGGACTTCTGCGTTACACAGAAGTACCCGGCCCTCACCAAGGCATTCCATACCTTGGCCATGGCGAGCAATCCATTTGCCATGGAGCAGGACGACCCCAAGGAGGAGATGGAAGGAAAGATCGCGGAGCGGGGGTTTCCGGTGGAGAGTCGGGAACTCACCCAGGGCGGTGGGCTGACTGGCATGAGCCTGGAGTTTTCGTTGCGGAGCTTCACCGTTGAGCCTGGGACCGTGCCCGAGGCCCGGGTCAACGCCGCAAAGGGAACCGAGGAGCCGGACCTCATGAAATTCTTCATGGCGTACAGCCAAGGCATGCCGTAACGAGCCGAAAGCCGAGTGCAGGTGCCGGGAGCCGTTCCGCGAATGGCTCCCGGTTCTTTTTGGAGGTGTGAGCGGTTATCCGCTCCCCATTTTCTTAATGATCCCAAACTCCTCACGCGTCACCGGCTGCACTGAGAGGCGGCTCCGCTTCACGAGAACCATGTCCTCCAGGCCCTCGGTTTCCCGAATGGTAGGAAGCGAGACGATCTCCGAGAACTTCTGCACGAATTCCACATCGACCATGGACCAGCGCGGATCGTCCTTTCTCGACTTTGGGTCGTAGTACTTGTTGCCTTTCTCCCACTGAAACGGGTCCGGGTATGCCTCCTTGCTTACCCGTGCAATCCCCGCGACGCCTGAAGGCGAGGCATTGCTATGATAAAAGAGCACCAGGTCGCCAACTTTCATCTTCCGCATGTTGTTTCGCGCGGAATAGTTCCGGACACCCTCCCAATAGGCAGACCCTTCCTTCTCAAGGTCGTCGATGGAATAGACATCGGGTTCGGATTTCATGAGCCAGTACGAGGGCATGGGTGGTTGTCTCCGGAGACTTGTGACGAATCTTGGATCAATCTATCTCCGCCACTTGGACGTCGTGAGTGGGGAATCGTGAGTGGTCGGTGGTTACGCATCATCCGCATCGTCGTGTAAGATGTCGGATTAGACCCACGATCGGTGGAAAAACCTTGGCGATCGAGCGCTGGAGCGCCTTGATCGTATCATCGGTCATGTAGCCGAGCTCCGCCACAATGTCAAAAAGGCACTCCAACTCAGCCGCAGACGCAAGGGCGATCCAGAGGTGACGTAGGATTTGTCGGTCGCGCGATAGGTGTCGATACAGAGTCGATCAGCACGCTGCCAAGCAATCAACGAGCGGTAGCTGTGCATCGCGCAACATATCGCCTCCATATTCCGCGATGTGTTCATTCTTACGCAAGATAGGATCACGTGAACGCCACCTTCACCACTCACCACTCACGACTTGCCGCTCCACGCGACGCTCCCGGCTCCCGGCTTCACGGCTCACCGCGCACTCCTCGCTTGCGCCCCCGGCTCCCGGCTCCCGGCTCCCTCCCGTACATTCCCTCATGATCGACTTCCCCACCGCCCGTTCCCGCATCGCTTCCCGCATCCATGTCACGCCGCTGATGCGATCATCCCTGCTTGGGCAGCGCATTGGGGCGACCCTCTACCTGAAGTGTGAGAACCTCCAGAAGACTGGGTCATTCAAGGTGCGTGGCGTGTTGAACAAGCTCGCGGGACTCGATGATGCGGCTCGGGAACGGGGTGTCATCACGATCTCAGCGGGCAACCACGCGGCCGCAATCGCGTGGGGCGCAGCGGCAGCGGGGATTTCGAGCGTGGTCGTAATGCCCTCACACGCGTCGAAGACCAAAGCGGCCGCGAGCCGGGCGTACGGCGCCAACGTCATCCTGCACGGCGACGTGAAGACGGCATTCGAGAAGGTGCGCGAGTTGGAACGCGAGAAGAACCTCACGTTCGTGCATCCCTTCGACGACGAGCAGATCGTCGCGGGTCACGGCAGCGTGGGCCTGGAGATCCTGGAACAATCAGATGACGTGACCCTCGTGGTCGTCCCCATCGGTGGTGGCGGGTTGATCTCAGGGGTCGCCGGGGCGATCAAGTCCCAGAGGCCGTCGGTCAGGATCGTCGGGGTCGAACCGGTCGGCGCGTCGACCATGCGTCAGAGCCTGGATGTGGGTCATGCGGTGCAGGTCGACGCCGTTGATACGATCGCGGATGGTTTGGCCCCTCCAATGGCAGGTGAACTGAACTACCGCATGGTCGAGCAGTACGTCGACGACGTGGTGCTCGTGACCGACGACGACATCCTGGCGGCCATGGGGCCGCTCTACTCGAGGACGAAGCTCGTCGTCGAACCGTCTGGAGCCGCTGCGGTTGCCGCCTTGCTCGCGGGCAAGATTCCGCTTTCGTCGAACGACAGGGTGGTCGCGGTCTTGAGCGGAGGAAACGTAGACCTTTCCGACATCGGGAAGCTGGTGAAAGACGAATGATGATCCCGCTTCGTGGTCGGTGAACCCGTGTCCATCCGTTCATGTCAGGCGCACGTCACCCGTCTTTCTTGCGATCGATGACCTCACCCCGCGCGCTCCTGCTTCTCACCCTTGCCGTCCTCGGCCTCATCTACGCCGGCCGATGGATCCTCCAGAGCAAAGCGTTGCCTGACGGACAGGCTCGCCCATCGTGGCTGGGCACGGGAATCGGCTTCGTCACCAACTTCTTCGATACGCTCGGCATTGGGTCGTTTGCTCCGACCACATCCGCGTACAAGCTGTTCGGCATGGTACCAGACGAACGCATTCCGGGTACGATGCACGTGGGACACACGCCACCGGTCATCGTGCAGGCATTCATCTTCATCGCCATTGTCCAGGTCGAGCTGGCGACCCTCGTATCGCTCATCGGCGCCTCGGTCGTGGGGGCGTGGCTGGGCGCGGGCGTGGTGGCGCGCTGGCCGCGACGACACATCCAGATCGGCATGGGGATCGCACTCCTACTCGCTGCCGCCTCGTTCGTCATGGCCATTTTTGGGTTCTTCCCGGTGGGCGGCACGGCGTTGGGCCTGTCGGGCGTGCGCCTTGGGTTGGCGTCCTCCGGCACATTCGTCTTGGGAGCGCTCATGACGTTGGGGATCGGCTTCTACGCGCCGTGCATGATCATGGTCAGCCTCATGGGTCTGAATCCGGTCGCCGCGTTCCCCATCATGATGGGATCGTCGGCCTTTCTGATGACGGTTGCAAGCATGCGCTTCATCGGTGCGAATCGATACAGCTTGGGACCGGCGTTGGGGCTCGCGGTGGGAGGGTTACCAGCGGTGTTGATTGCAGCGTTCATCGTCAAGTCGCTGCCCTTGAACGCGATGCGGTGGCTCGTCGTGGCCGTCGTGTTGTATGCCGCTCTCGCGATGCTGAGGTCAGCGGTCGTCGAAGGCCGGAACGTCACGACCGAAACCGCGTCGCCATCAGCAGTCGACGAACGTGCGTAAGTCTTCGGCGGCCCGTGGGCTCGACGGTGGTGATCCCCCGTGGCGTGCGGGTCGGTACCGAACGCCTGTGTTTTCGTTGCAAGCGGCGTTCCGCCCATCGTGCACCAGACGCGAAACTCTGACGCCCAATTCGCGTAGAATCTGGGTAGATTTCCCCTCCAATTCGCGAAACCGTTTAGGAGATCCACGAACATGAGAACCCAGTCTCTCTCACCGCTGGTCCTGCCGATCCTGGTCGCCCTTGTCGCGCTTGCGGCGCCGTCGTCAACCGATGCGCAGCAGACAGTAGACATCGACATCTCGTTTGAGCAGTTCACGCTCGACAACGGGCTCACGTTGATCGTGCATGAGGACCGAAAAGCGCCCATCGTGGCCGTGAACATCTGGTACCACGTGGGATCCAAGAACGAAAACCCGGGACGCACGGGGTTTGCACACCTGTTCGAACACTTGATGTTCAACGGGAGCGAGAACTACAACGACGACTACTTCAAAGTGCTCGAACCGCTCGGCGCGACAACGCTGAACGGGACCACGAACAACGATCGTACCAATTACTTCCAAAACGTCCCGACACCCGCCCTGGATGTCGTGCTCTGGATGGAGTCCGACCGGATGGGACACCTATTGGGTGCTATCGATCAGGAGAAGCTCGATGAGCAGCGGGATGTGGTGAAGAACGAGAAACGTCAGGGCGAGAACCAGCCGTACGCGCGTGCATCGAACTTACGGATCAAGAGCACCTATCCTGCGGCGCACCCGTATTCCTGGAGTGTCATAGGTGAGATGGAGGATTTAGACGCCGCCGAACTGGATGACGTCCAGGAGTGGTTCCGGACCTACTACGGGGCCGCCAACGCCGTCATCGTGATCGCCGGCGACATCGACGCTGCGACTGCCAGATCCAAGGTGGAACAGTACTTCGGTCACATCCCCTCCGGCCCACCCGTGGCGAAGCAGAGCCGTTGGATCGCCAAGATGACCGGGACCCATCGGGAGATCATGCAGGATCGCGTCCCGCAGGCACGGGTCGATCTCATCTGGAACGTTCCGGAATGGGGGGCTGCTGAGGCGACCTATCTCGATCTCGTCACCGATGTACTGGCGCGCGGCAAGACCTCGCGCCTGTACAAGCGATTGGTGTACGACGAACAGATCGCGACGAACGCCTCGGCGTTTATCAGCATGCGGGAGATCGGCAGTCAAGTCACGCTGCGCGGTCTCGCGCGCCCCGGTGTGGAGTTGGAAACGGTTGAAAGCGCGCTCCGCGAAGAGCTCCAACGATTCATCAACGAGGGTCCGACGCCCGAAGAACTTCGCCGAGTGAAGACACAGTTTCGGGCGAGCTTCGTGCGCGGCATCGAATCGATCGGTGGGTTCGGCGGGAAATCTGATGTCCTCGCGAGCAACATGGTGTACGGGGGACGACCGGATTTCTACAAGCTCACCCTCGAGCGCGTGGCCAACGCCACCGCCGAAGACCTCCAAGGAGCGGCCGCACGCTGGTTGTCGGACGGTGTGTACGTACAGGAAGTGCACCCATTCCCACAATACACGACGAGGCCGTCCAGCGTCGATCGGTCGATGCTACCCAAGGCAGGGGAGCCCCCCGTGGCCCGTTTTCCCGCATTTGAGCGGGGCTCGTTGTCAAACGGGCTCACGGTAGTCGTCGCGCGGCGTGACGCCGTGCCCGTGGTGAACTTCGATTTATTGGTGGACGCGGGCTACGCTGCCGATCAACACGGAACGCCTGGCACCGCGAGTCTGGCGATGGACATGCTCGACGAAGGGACCACGAGCCGTACCGCCTTGGAAATCAGCGATGAACTCGCGCTTCTTGGCGCAACGCTCGGGTCTGGGTCGAATCTCGACGTGTCCACCGTTGCCATGTCGGCGCTCAAGGAGAACCTGGACGCGTCCCTCGAGGTCTACGCCGACGTCATTTTGAATCCCTCGTTCCCTGAGGCCGATTTCGACCGTCTCAAGCGGCAACGCATGGTGCAAATCCAGCAGGAGAAGGTGCAGCCGATCGCCATGGCGCTCAGGGTGTTCCCAAGCCTTCTCTATGGAAAGGACCACGCTTACGGAAGCCCGCTCACTGGATCAGGCACCGAGGCATCACTTGCAACCATCACACGAGACGACCTCAAGAAATTCCACGAGTCGTGGTTCCGGGCCAACAACGCCACACTCATTGTCGTCGGCGCGACGTCGCTGAACGACATCACGCCCAAGCTCGAACGTGCATTTCGTAATTGGCGGCGCGGGAACGTGCCGCAGAAAAATCTCGCCGCGGTCTCGCACAAGGCGGCGTCAGCGGTGTATATCGTCGACCGTCCGGGATCGATTCAGTCGACGATCTTCGCCGGCCACGTGGCGCCGCCTCAGGCCAACCCCGATGAAATCGCGATCGAAGGGATGAACACCATCCTCGGGGGCACGTTCAACGCGCGTATCAACATGAATCTCCGCGAAGACAAGGGATGGTCGTACGGCGCGCAGAGCCTCTTGTGGAGCGCGCGGGGTCAACGACCCTTCATCGTGTTTGCGCCGGTTCAGAGCGATAAGACGAAGGAGTCCATGGCCGAAATCCTGATGGAACTGAACGGCATCCTCGGTGGAACTCCTGCGACGGCGGCCGAATTGGACCGGGCCAAGGCGTCACAGACGTTGACACTGCCCGGCCAATGGGAGACAAACGATGCCGTCGCGGGTTCGCTCGCCGAGATCATCAGATTCGGCTACGACGATCGGCACTTCGACACCTATGCGGGGAAAGTGCGCGCGCTCGACCTCGGGCAAATCCAGGCGGCAGCTCGAACGGTTCTCAAGCCGGACAAGGTCGTCTGGCTCGTAGTGGGTGACAAGGAGAAGATCGAACCCGGCATACGCGAACTCAATCTCGGCACGATCTACGAGATCGACGCCGACGGAACCGTAAAGGGCGAGGTGAAGGCGACGTCCTAAGAAGCCCCTGGCCGATGGTGGGTGGTGAATGGACGACCAGGTCCTGCCACCCACCATCGGTGGCTCACCGGTCTCGAATCACCGCATATCAAAAATGTATTTGTTCAGGTGCTCGATCTGAAATTCCTGTTCGCGAACCTGATGGGCGAGCACGTCCCCGCTCGTGATGATTCCGGCTATGCCATCGTCGTCGATCACGGGGAGATGTCGGATTCGTTTATCGGTCATCACGGCAATACACTCTTCCAACGTCGCTTTCGCACGGCACCTCGTGACCGGCGTCGTCATCACATCCTTCACTTCTGTCGCGGCCGGGTCTCGCTTCTCGGCGACGACGCGTCGCAAGATATCGCGCTCGGTGAATATCCCGACGATCTGGTCACCCTCGAGCACCACGACACCCCCGATACCCTGTTCGTTCATGCGGCGGGCCGCCTCCAGTACCGTCTCCGTCGGCCCAACCGAAACGACTCCCTGACCCTTGTGCTTGAGGATGTCGGCGACAGTATCCATAGTCGGCTCCTTTGAGTGTCCAGGTGCTATCAGGGATCGGGTGTCGGGTTTCGGGTGTCAGGTGCCGGCATCCCGCGATTGCGCCGGCTTCCGTCCCAACGGCCCAGCATCACAACACCGCATTGCCTGCAAGGTACGCCATCCTGCGTTTCGTGCTCCCGTACGTACCACTCACTGTTCGCTACCGCTCACCCGTTCGTTCGGAGGCTGCTTGAGCTTCCGATCAAAGAAATCGGCGGTGGCCCGATACGCTGCCAACCAGTTTCGATGCAGGAGAAATCCGTGTACCTCATCGGGAAAAACGAGCTGCTCGAACTCCACCCCTTGTTTCCGCAAGGCTTCCACCAAGTCGACGGTTTCACTGAACGGGACGTTCCGATCGTCGTCTCCATGAATGAGCAGAACGGGCGAACGCCACGTGTCGATCGACACCATGGGAGACGACTCGAACGCAAGACGCGCCACCTGAGCTCGTGCGCCCGGATCGTACCCGGGTCGGAAATTGCGGATGACGACATTCCAGTCATGCACGCCGTGCACATCCACACCCGCAGCAAATAGATCGGACGCGCGCGACAGTCCGAGCGCCGTTAGGTACCCACCGTAGGATCCGCCCCATAAGCCGATACGACTCGGATCCACATCGGGTCGGCTCCGGAGGTAGAGGCCGCCGCCCAATACGTCGTTGAACTCGCTCGCACCACGCGCGCCGTAGTTCAACGCCTCGCGAAACTCCATCCCATATCCAATGCCGCTCCGGTAGTTCACTGACAGCACGATGTACCCACGGCTCGCCAGGTATTGGTTCAGGGCATACGAATTGTGGTAGTACCCTCGATAGTGCCACCCCAGTAGCATCTGCCGGCGAGAGCCGCCATGGAAAAAGAGCACCGCGGGATAGTGCTCCCCACGACGCATCGCGGGCGGGAGAAACAGCTGGCCGTGGATCGGGACGCCGTCCGCCGCCGAAAAGATCACCGGCTCGGGCGACACGAGATGATCGATCGGGAACATCGCCGGCATCGAGGAGCCAGCAAGCGAGCGGGATTCCGTTCGGGACACGCGAATGACGGCATGAGCCGGCTGCCGCGCGCCCGACCCAAAGTGCGCAATTGCGCCGTTGCCTATCGGCGTGGGCGACCATTCGTTCCCAACCCCAGCGGTCAGCCGTTCGGGGGGACCGCCAGTCGCAGATACCGACCAGAGATGCCGCCGATCGATGTCGTCTTGGTTTGAGGAGTACACGATACGGTCACCCTCCGGAGCGAGGGCGACGTCTTCAACCTCAAATGCGCCAGGAGTCAGGAGTGTGGCGCGACCTCCGCGCGCGTCGACCGCATAGAGGTGCGTCCAGCCGTCCTTCTCCCAGGGAAACACAATGCGATCGCCAGCGGCCCACACGAGTTGATTCCGCGCGACCACACCGCGGAACACGCTCC
>JBFIZG010000110.1:0-9772 GCA_041604955.1 Gemmatimonadales bacterium
ACTTTCGGAAATCCGCAATACCGGTGACCATGTTCAACCCACCAAACGTCGGGGCCGCTTCGAGACGGTACCGCTGTCCCAGAATCGGGCTGGCGATCCCGTAAAACGAGTTGTCGTAGACGAGGGCCGCACTCGCCTGACCCAGATTCAACGCCGGTGGCGATGGCAGGCGTATGGTCTCCCGCGAAATCGGCTCAAACGTGAATGGATCGAGGATGTCCGTTCGCACTTCATAGTCGAACGTGATGTTGCTGACCCCGGCGGAGAACTCGATGCGCTGGACCCGGCTAAAGGGATACGCGATGATCCCGCTCAGCGAGCGGTTGGTCTGCCGAAACCGGAGCTGCTGGTCGACGAGTTGCCCGTTTTGATCGAATCCGGTCTGAAATCCCCCCGTCAGGTAGGTGGTCTGCTGAATCTGTGCGCCCCAATTGACTCGGTGGCTCAGGTTGGTGTACGCCACGGCCGCGGAGATGTCCTTGAGGCCGCCGTTGATCTGGAACAACGTCGCGAGGTTCCGACCCCCGAGTTTGTCGCTCCAGAAGAGCGACGTGCCGCCTCCGATGTACGTGCCATACCGGTCGGCGCCGACCACGAGCGAGGGCTGTCCGATGTAATCGAGGCCCAGACCCGCGTCATACGCAACCACAGAAAATGTGGTGTCGCTCCCCGGGAGGCCAAAGAACGGGTTCTCGAGCAGGGCGACGACCTCGCTCGATGCCCGTTCCGCTGGCGGCAAGATCGCGGGATTGACTCCCTCGTATTCGTCGATGACTGGGCCGCCCGCTAAGATCTCGGGATCGTCGATGCGGTAGATCTCGATCGCATCCCCCTTGAACGCGCTGAACGCAAGCTCTCCGGTGTTTGCCGCGATCGAGATCGCTGGGCTGAGCGGCGATATGCCGGCGATTCCCGTGTACAGGTTTGTTACCTGGGTGATGGCGTTGGTGTTGATGTCCAATCGGTAGATGTTGGAGATGCCGTTCTGATCGGAAACGAAATACAGGCCGCCACCGTCCGGGGACCACTGGGGGTTGATGTGCTTGCCGCGGTCGAACGCGTCGACCTCGCGGATTGCGCCGGACTCCACTTCGTAAAACGCGAGCGCGTAGTTGCCGTACCGGAGACTCGCCGTCCCCGTGGTGAAGCGGTCGGTGACAAAGGCGATGCGCTGTCCGTCCGGTGACCAGGCGGGTTGCATGTCGCCGTAGACGTCATTGGTGAGCCGCCGCAGTTCCCTCGTTTCGAGATTGTAGATGTAGAGATCCGAGAGACCGCCGACGATGGCGGAGAACGCGATCCGCTTGCCGTCCGGGGCCCACGCCGGACTGAAAATCTCACCGATATGCTTGAACACCTGTTCGTGGACGACGTCGCCATCTTTCACGTTCAGCACTGAAATTGCCGGCTGCCCTTTTCGCACGGCTGCGAAGGCAAACCGCCGTCCACTCATGTCCCACGATCCCGCCGAGTTGATGAACTGCAGGCCCTCAAAGTGTGGATCGACGGCCGTCTTCACTATTTTGCGGGCCACTTTGCCCGTTTTGGCGTCGGCAAGGAACATCTCGATCGCGAACAGGTCCTTTTCCGACAGGAACACGATGTCCTCGCCATTGGGACTCAACGCCGGCCCGATGTTGTAGGCGCCACTTCCTCCCGCCTTGGTGAGCACCGGAATGCCATAGGCCTCGGGCTGCTCCGTCTGGTCCATGAGTGGCTCCGCTGCCGCCAACATCTCTTCGTACCACTGCCGGAGAAGCTGTTCCGGCGCGATCCGAAGCACTCGTCGGAACGCCTGCCCGGCGCTCGGACTCGTGCGAACGGCCTTGAGCAGCCGGCCGACCACTTCGTCACCCCAGCGTCCCGCGATGTACGCCCACAGCGCCTGCCCGTGTTGATAGGGGTGCAGCCCTCTCGTCTCGAACGCCTTGTCGGCCGGCAGATTTTCGGCGACACGCGCTCGCATCCACATGGCCGTCTCGGAGTCGACGTAGCCTACAGAGAGGTATTCCGCCATGCCCTCGATGAACCAAAGCGGCATTCTGAGCGCTCCGGCCACGCCCGAGATGAGTACGCCGCCGCCCTGTCCGGTAATGTCGAACTGAAAGGCGTGCGCGAGTTCGTGGCCGATGACGTGGTCGGTTTCCGGGAGCGGGCCCAGGAAGGGCAGCACGATTCGTCGCTTCAGCGCCTCCGTCACACCCTGTGTGCCCTCATCGACACCCGTAATGGCGTTCGTCTGCCGAAAATGCGGGTGTGCGGCGTAGAGAATGAGGGTCTGACGGTTGGTGAGCTTGTGGTCGAGCACTCGCGACAACCGCGCGTACCAACGCTCCGCCATGAGGGCGGCGTACTCGACAGCCAGCTTTTCTTCGGGATAGAAGTGGATGTCGAAATGCTCGGTCTTGAGCACCTCGAAATCGAATCCTTCGTACTGAACCTTGTTTTGCCCGAAGTACTGGGCGGATGCGGAACCTGGGAAAACGGCCTGGCCCGCGCCCGCGAGCAACAGGGCGGCGAGAGTGGTGACGGAAACGCGTGGAAACCGCATGGCTCATCCCCAGAATTGAATTTACCGCTCAGTGAGCGGTCGAATTGGTCACCGACCCAATCTATATCATACAGACCGCTCCGGCGCACGATTCGTTAACGCAACACCTCAATCAGTACTCCACGTTAGACAGCATCTCAGCCCAAATTGTTCCCGAGCCGGGGTTTTTTTTGCCGGGACGGTGTTAGATCGCCGGCCGCGCGTTGGTGCCGTACCCGGTGAGCTCGACATAGCCTTCCCCAATGCGCCGGCCCTGGGCGTCCCGTACCTGTACCAAGCCCTCCCAGTAGTGGAGGTTTGGAACCAGGTCGCTCACGACCTCTTGATCGGCCACTTCCGGGACGATGTCGACCGCCAGGTTCTCGCCGGGGACCGTCACCGACCATCGCGCCGGGTATTCGGCATCCGATACGGCGCTTTGCCAGCGTCGCGTCACTTGCACGTCGAAGTCCCGTGCTCCAAGGGCGCGGACTGCGCCGACCGGCGACACGACTGAGCCGGCTGCGTAGTCGATGGCGCCCGCTCCGGTCCGCAACAGGTACAACATGACGTCCCGGCCGTCGTCCAGACGCAGACTAAACCAGTCCCAGCCGATCTGGGTGACTCCCAGTTGGTTCGATCCGAACTCCTTGTCCATCCAGCTCTCGCCCCGAACGGGCCATGCGTCCTCGCCGAGTCGGAGTGATCCCTCCGTCTCCAGGCGCGTCAAACTGTAGTACAGGCTTGCTGCGGTCGGGCCCGTGCCCTTCCGGCTGTAACCATCGATTCCGTGACGTACCAATGGCTTGATCGCAGTTGTTTGGAGCGTCAGCTCGAGTCCCTGACGATTGTCGGTGGCATGGAAATCGAACCCACGTCCGTTCCACGCGAGGGTCCACCGTCCGTCGGTTCCAGCCGGTGCGCGACTCCAGGCGACGAGCGAATCTCCAGGATCGCCAAACGAGCCGAGCAGGGGCGTCGCTCGGTAGAGCACTTCGCTGAAGACGTGCTCCTTTTTCACCAAGTCGGAGACCGCCGCGTGTCCCATGATCATGTCGGATGCCGCCCAAGCCGACGTGAGTGTCGTGGCCTCCGGAGAGAGGCCGACCCTGAAAAACGTGAATTGGTAGCCGAACCGCCGTGCGGGATCGTCGGTGGCGGTGAGGGTTCCTGTGAGGTACCACCACTCGGTTTTGTAACCGGGGTGGGACCAATGGTCTCGCGGGAAGGACCACTCGTACCCTGGGAGCGCCGGTGTCCAGTCAGACAGCTGGGTCCCCGCGGCGGTCATGGAGAGCACCACCGGGAGCAGCGCCAGACGGTGCGAGACACGACCAGAAAGACCCCACCGACGCACGATCGGTCGTCGCAGTTTGCCCCACGGGCCGACGAGGTCAAACATCGTCGCGTGCCAGTTCGGTGGCCGGGACTCCAGACGCGCGGAGCGCCGGATAGAGACTTGCGGCCGTGGCGGCGGCGATGATCGTCAACGCCTGTTCGGTCAGCGCCCGGACCGGCCAGTACACCTGGACCGTCCAGCCAAAGTAGGCGCGGTTCACCACAAAGATCAGGATCGCGGCGAGCGCAACCCCGCCGACCAGTCCCAGCGCCATGCCGAGGGCACCCATGAAGAATCCCTTACTCACAAACAGCGAAAAAATTTGACGGCGAGCCGCGCCCAACGCGCGGTAGAGCGCCAATTCCGAGATCCGTTCTCGTGCGAGGACGAGTAGCGTCAGGGTGATTCCACTGGCGGCGATCAGAAGACACATGACCTGGAGAATACGCGTGATCGCAAACGTCTGATCGAAGACCTCGAGAACTTCCGCCCGCAGCCGCCGATTGCTACGGATGATCAGTGGGACGTCCTGCAGCTCGGCGGTCAGTGCGTCCACGAGGGCATCTGCGTCAAATGATGGCTCGAGGTAGAGCGCGAGACTGTTGATCGCCCCGGGACCGAATCGCGCGGTCAGCGTCTCCAAATCCATGAGGACCGAACCGGACTCGTTCCCGTAATCGTAGCGGACGCCGGCGACTGCGAACTCGATCGGTCCCATCGGACCGGTGAGGGTCAACGAGTCACCGACCCAACGGTTTTCCTTTCGCGCCAACGGCTCACCGATCAGAATGGCGCCGTCATCCCGAAGCGCTCGAACCACTTCCGCGGGTTCGCCCTCGAACAAGGCGAATCGGCTACCGGCGCTCGCGCCGCGCATGTCGATGCCGCCGACGAAGATTCTGCGGTCGCCGGTGTACCCCATGAACCCCCGCAGTCGGTCGATCGAAGCAACGCCGGGCGTTGCCGCCAAGCGTGCAACCAAGCCGCTGTCGAGCGGAGAGAAATTGGTTGCGCGCGCCCATGACTCGCTGGTGATGTAGACGTCTGCACGAACGGTTGACTCGACCCACACCTCGACCGTCCGGCGAAAGCTCCCGATCATGATAGTGATCCCGGTGAGCATGCTGACGGCCACGGCCAGTGATGCGACGGCAACGGCGGTGGCCTGCAGGCGGACGGTCAGGCTCCGGATACTGAATCGAATGCCAAAATCGCTTGCGGCGACTGGGTGCGAAACAGCCCAAACGGCGAGTGGGGTCAGCAGGGGGATGCTCAGCATGAGCCCGACGGCCAGAGCAAAGCCGGCGGGTTGCCACGAGTATCCGACCGTCCAATACCAGAGGCCGAAGGCGACGAGGCAGACGGTTCCAGCAGCGGCAAGCGGCAGCGCGCGATCGCGGGTACGCTCATGAAGGGTATACGCCGACAACAAGGCGTTTGGATTTCGTCTTGCCATGTCGATGGCTGGCAAGAGCGCACCGACGAGCGCACCTCCCAACCCGATTGCCGCCGCAAGCAACACGAGCCACGGCGAGATGCGAAGCTGTTCGATCTCACTCAGCAGGTAGATGTTGGTGAGCGTTGCGCTCACCACGTCCACGTTGGCGTTTGCGACCCAATAACCGAGCGGAAGACCGATGGCCACCCCGAGAAGCCCGAGCAGCAGTGTCCGGGTGACCATGACGAAGAGCAGCTGTCGGCGCGTCGCACCGAGGGATCGGAGCAGTCCGAACTCCGCGCGCCGGCGAACCAGCGAGGCTTGCGTGCTGCTCAGAACGAGAAACAATCCCACAAACACACTGATGAAGCTGAGGGCTGTCAGGTTCAGGCGAAACGCACGCACCAACCCCGCCGCTCTGTCACGTCGCGCTTCGGGCGTCAGCACGTCTATGGTCTCGCCCAGCCCCGCCCGCAGCGCGTCGGCGACGCGGGCGCCACTCGCTTCCGGATCTACGCGCACGTCGATTTGGCTGAGCCCGGTGATTTCGAAAGCCTGCTGAGCTTGCGCGATGTCCATGACGGCGAGACGGCTGCTCGCAAGCGGGGCCACCCGGCTGAAATCCACCAGGGCGCCGACGGTGAGCGTGACACGGCGGGAGCCGTTGGTCACCACGATCCGGTCCCCGACGTCCCACCCGGTTTCAGCAGAGAATGTCGGCGTAATCGCGACCCAATTGGGCGTCACGAGTGCGCTGGTCAGGTCACCGCGCACGTCGTCGATGGGAGCGCGGACCGGCTGGAGCAAGTCCAGGCCGACCACGTCCAGGAAGACATCTTGCCGGTCTGCCAGGCCGACGCTGAGTCGAAGGAGCGGCCAAGCCTGAGCGACCCCCGGTGTTCGAAGCACCTCGGGATACATGCTGTCGGCGATGAGCGGCGTTCGACCCGTCACGCTGAGGTCGGCATCGGGGCTGACCGCCTGCACGCTCCCCCAGAATGCTGCCAGCGCGTTTTGGTTCAGTACCTGAACGGACAGCACCGAGGCGACGCCGAGGGCGACACCACAAACCGTGAGAAGGTGGAGTGCCTTCGAACGGCTCGCGCCGCGTCTGGCTCCGATCAGCAGGTAGCGGATCACGAGAGATCGAGCGTCCCGCTGTGGAGCGTCCACACCGCGTCCGCCCGGGTGGCCAGCTCGTGGCTGTGGGTCACGTACACCAGCGCACTGTTCGTCTCTTCGGCCAGTTCGAGCATCAGGTCCATCACGGCCTGACCGGTGGCGTCGTCCAGGTTGCCGGTGGGCTCGTCGGCGAGGAGCATCGTGGGTTGGCGTAACAGCGCGCGGCATATCGCCACGCGTTGCATCTCACCGCCGCTCAGTCGATCCACCACGTCGTCTGCCCGATCGTCGAGTCCGACCCGTTCCAACAGGTGCATGACCCGCGGTCGAAACGTACGAAGCCGCCCGCCGGCGATCAGCTCAGGGAGCGCGACGTTTTCGGCGACGGACAAATGCGACAGGAGGTGGAAGAACTGAAACACCAGCCCAATGTCGTCCCGTCGGATGAGTGTTCGACGCCGCTCGGTCAGGGAGCGCAGGTCGGTGTTCTTCCACCGCACGGTACCGGAGGTCGGCAGATCGATCCCGGCGGCGAGGTGGAGCAGGGTGGATTTGCCGCTCCCACTTCGTCCAACGATTGCGATCCGTTCCCCGGGCGAGATTTCGAACGACACACGATCGAGCGCGTGCTTGGTGCCCGCCGCAAACGTGTCGTAGGTCTTGCTGACGTCGTGAAACGCGAGCAGCGGTTCGCTAGTCAGACGGTGCTCGGGTCTGGCGGGGCCGAAATCGGAACTCAAGTCGCGGAGCGGGTCAGTTTCTGGACGAGATACTGCGCCGCGGTCTGCTCGGCCCAAAATGCCGGCGACCACGGCGGTCCCGACACGAACCCAACGTGTCCGCCTCCCGGGGTGAACGCGGATTCGAGCACGGGATTCTCCCGTGGCGCGTCCACCGGGACGGCGTCCTGCGGGAGAAACGGGTCGTCGAGCGCGTGAATCAAGAGCGTGGGGACGCGAACCGACGCCAGATATTGGTTGCAGCTCGAGCGACGGTAGTAGTCGTCGGCGCCTTCGAATCCGTGAAGTGGGGCCGTGGCCGCATCATCAAAATCCCAAAAGGTGCGCGCCGCGAGCGCACGATCAACATCCACGTGGTCGCGAACGAGCGAAACCTTGGCGCGGAGCTTGTCCTGGAGTTTACGCATCAGAAACCATTGATACACGCGTGCAAACCCTTGGGAAAGGCGCTCGGCGCCCGCGGCCAGGTTGAACGGGACCGAGATCGACACGGCCGCGGCAATCGGACTGCCGTCCGCACCGCGCTCGGCACCCCGTTCGCCGAGAAACTTCAGCAACACGTTTCCACCGAGTGAGAACCCCACCGCCCCGAGTGGCCGGCCGGGGAATTGGCGGACAATCCGTTCGACCATTGCCGCCACGTCGCCAGTCTCGCCCGAGTGATACATGCGAGCGACCCGGTTAATCTCCCCGCTGCATCCCCGGAAGTTGAGTCCGACCGCCGCGATGCCGCCTTGGGCGAGCGTGCGGTAGAGTTGCAGCGCGTAATCGGACCGGGCCGATCCCTCGAGCCCGTGTAAAACGATAGCCAGCGGTCCGGTGTCCAAGACGGGGCGGCCGTCGACGCGTGCGACCCAGTCGAGGTCGAGAAAGTCTCCGTCGTGTGTCGGAACCCGTTCGCGCCGAAACTCCACGCCGGTGCGACGGCGCAGAAGCCGCGCACCAATGGTTTGCGCGTGCGGTCCGGGAAGCCACCAGGCGGGGCGAAAAGTCCGGTCTGGCATGGGGACGGATACTAATCTAGCCAGCAGCGGCCTGAAAGGCTGTGAGCGCCGATCGGCGCAGGTGATAGATTGGCTGTGGCTTTCTCATCGCATGGGGTGCAATGGACCCGGTCACCCATACCATGGTTGGTGTCGCAATTGCGGAAGCTGGTCTCAAACGTCGCACGGCGCTTGGAACCGCAACACTCGTGATCGGCGCCAATCTCCCTGACGTCGACGTGCTCTCGCTCTTTTGGGGGCCGGAGACGGGATTGTGGTTCAGGCGCGGCGCGACGCACGGCGTGCTCGCGTTGGTCGTGTTGCCGTTCGTGTTGACGCTGGGCATGTGGGGGTGGAGCTGGGCGCGAAGATCGAAGTATTCGGGATCCACCGACGTGCGGCTCGGCCAGGTGTTGCTGCTCGCGTTTCTCGCCGTCATGACCCATCCACTGCTCGATTTTCTGAACGTCTATGGGATGCGTTGGCTCATGCCGTTTCGCGAGACGTGGTATTACGCGGACACGTTGTTCATCGTCGACCCATGGGTGTGGGTGATGTTGGCGGCGGGAGTGTTTCTCGCGAGGAAGAACGCCCGGGCCAACCGGGTGGCGGTGTGGCCGCGTCCGGCCCGCGTCGCGCTCTCCGCCATGACTGTCTACATCGCCCTCATGGCGGCATCCAACGTCGCGGCGCGGTCGATCGTCTCCAGAGCCGCCGTGGCGCAGGAATTGGTTCCCGTACGACTCATGGTGGCGCCCGTCGCCGTGAATCCGTTTCGCCGCTCGGTGGTCGTTCAGGACGACACCCGATATCACTTTGGAACCATGAGATGGTTGGCCCGCCCAATGGTTGAGTTTGCGGACCTGACGTACGAGAGTCGACCGTCACATCCGGCAGCGGGGGCGGCGCTCCGCGGCCCGCGGCCGAGACGGTTTCTGAGTTGGGCTCGGTTCCCCTACTTCCAGGTCGAGGCATATGCCGACCACTATCTCGTCCGCATCGCCGACGCACGGTACACGTTGGATCCTGAGCGGTCGTGGGCGGCTACGGAAGTCGTGGTGGGGCGGGCGCCCAGCAACCCGTAATCCCGACATAAAAAAAGCGGCGCGCATCTGCACGCCGCTTCGTTCGTTTGCCGGTGTGAGAGGTGTCTACTCCGATGCCGCCGCCACCGCAATCCGGTTCCACGGCCGGTCGTAGCGCCGGTTGTGGCGCTGCACGGCGTCACGTGCCGCGAGTACACCGGAGATGACCTGTCGCTCGAAGTCGGACGGCAATTCGGTACTGTTCGGCTCGAGCGTCAGCGAAGCATGATAGTCGTTCAAAAAGCACTTCCGCTCGGACGGAGATCCGTCCTGCTGCGCGAACGTGCGATTGTGCACGATCTGAATGTCGAGTCGGACCTCTTCCCGCCAGTGAAACAACTGGGCGACGGCCTCGGCCTGACCGATTCCGTCCGGAAGTCTGAGGGGTACCGAAATGGTCACTCCGCTCCCATCGGCCTCGGCGACGACCGGTTCCTCGTCGGAAAGACGCTGCATCAGGTTCTGCACGGCCGGCGAAACCGCCCGGATTTCCTCGTCCAGTTCCCTTATTCCAACGGAAAGATTGCTGTCCATG
>JBFIZG010000111.1:0-9701 GCA_041604955.1 Gemmatimonadales bacterium
AAGTCCGGGTCGAATCCCTGCCCCGCCATCGCGTAGTAGCCCGCTCCTGACGCGTGGTTGATGGTGAGGACGATTTTGGGCACGACGGCCGTCGCCATCGCCTCGACGAACTGCGCGCCCGCGCGGATGATGCCGGAATGCTCTGCCTCGGGCCCCACCATGAATCCGCTGACGTCCTGAATGAACAGCAACGGGATACGCTCGCGACTCGCGTTCTCGATGAAGTAGGCCACTTTTTCGGCGCTCTCGGTGTACACAATTCCGCCGGCCCTCGGCGTTTTCCCCGGGCCTCGCTTGATCAGACCGCGTTCGTTCGCGATCACGGCAACGACGCGCCCTTCAATTGCGCCGTGGCCGCAGAGCATTTCCGCCGCGACATCGGGTTGAAACTCATCGAAGCGCCCGGCATCCAGGATGCAGGCAAACACTTCACGCATGTGGTACGCCATGCGGTGATCGCTCGGGAGAATGTCGTACAACTCGGCCGGTAAACGAGCCGCTGGCGCAGACGGTTGGTTCGGTGCGGGAGCGGCAGTCGGTGGCTGCGCCGGGAGCCGGGACACGTATTCGCGAATGCGATCGATGCATTCGGCATCGTCCTTCGCTCGGTAGTGCGCAACCGCACTCGTTGTGGTGTGTGTCGTGGCGCCACCGAGTTGTTCCGCATCGACCTGCTGGCCGGTCGCACCCTCCACCAAGTTTGGGCCGCCCAACCCCATGAATGACGTGCCTTCAACCATGAAGATGACGTCGGAAAGCGCCGGCAGGTATGCGCCCCCGGCCACACATGGACCCATCACGGCGCTGATCTGCGGGACGTGCAGGTACCGACGCATGATCGAGTTGTAGTAGAAAATGCGGGCCGCGCCGTACTGCCCTGGAAACACCCCACCCTGGTAGGGAAGATTGACACCCGCCGAGTCGACAAGGTAAATGATGGGGAGTCGCTGACGCATCGCGATTTCCTGCGCGCGCAGCATCTTTCTGATCGTTTCGGGCCACCAAGATCCCGCCTTGACGGTCGCGTCATTTGCGACGATGACCGTGTCGTGCCCCGAGACGACACCGATACCGGTGACGACGCCGGCGGCTGGCGCCTGACCCTCGTACTGATCGTACGCCATGAGCAGCCCGATCTCGATCCACGGGGAATCGGCGTCGCGCAGCCGGCCGATACGCTCGCGCGCCGTGAGCTTGCCGCGATCGTGCTCCCGACGAATCCGATCCGGGCCGCCGCCCTGTTCGAGTCGCTCTGCGAGTTCGCGGAACTCAGCCGTCAGATCACGAAGGCGGGTAGATCCGCTCATCGCTCACGCAGGCTGGTTCTGAAACCACGTTCGTATGTAGTCGACGATGGAATGGGTGGGCGCCCCGGGCCCGAACACCTTGGCCACGCCCTGGGCTTCGAGTTCTTCAACATCCTCTTTGGGAATGATTCCGCCACCGATGACCAGTACGTCATCACGGCCCGCATCACTGAGAAGGCGTTTCACCCGGGGGAAGAGGGTCATGTGCGCGCCGGAGAGGATGGACAGTCCGACGACGTCCACATCCTCCTGGAGCGCCGCAGTCGCGATCATTTCCGGGGTCTGATGGAGCCCGGTGTAGACCACCTCCATCCCCGCATCGCGAAGCGCCGCGGCAACGACCTTCGCGCCACGATCGTGTCCATCCAGCCCCGGTTTGCCCACCAGGACACGAATGGGCCGGGACGGTTTCCCAGCCGGCGCATTCTCGCCGAGCGTCACCATGGTGCGCGCAACCTACCGGCCACCAATCGCGGAAACAAGCACTCTCGGAAACCGGAGTCGTCGACGGATGTTCACGAGCCGACGAATCGAAGCAGCGCCGCCAACCCCTCAATCCGCTTGCGGGAGTCCTCGTGCTCCACGACGTCGACATGACTTCCCTGCCTGAGTGCCTCCTCGATCGCTTCGTCCGCGAGGTCGGGCACGCGGTGGGCCTCGCCTTCGCCATCACACGCAGCCGCAACGGTCGACAGCCGTCCGGACGCTTCGCATCGGAACCCGCCTTCATTCATCGCCGGGTCGACCAACAGGGTTCGGACCTGACCGCGCGCCAAGCATTTGAGCGTTTCCTCGACTCCGTTGACAGCCAGGCCGGTGCCTCGACCTTCCCCCAACTCCCGGACGTGCGCCTGTTCCCACTCCCGCTCCGAGCGGTGACGCACATCCAACACCGCCTCGACGACTTCGGCCGGAGAGGCCACTTTCGGGTTCAGGTTCGCAGTCCCGAGGAGCGCGTCGCGCACGTACGGGTGCAGATGAGAGATGACCGCGCTTGCGGTTGCACCGGTTGACGCGACGACGACCCCGCGCACCGGTCCGTGTCGGGTCAGCTCGAACAGTCGCTGCGCAATGGCGGCGTGGTGCTTGTCCTTTTCTTCTTTGATGCGTTGATGAAAGTTGTGTTCGCCCACCCCCGCGACCGTAACGCCCGGCCCTTGTCGCGCCCTGGCGCCGTGAAATTTTCCGGGTCGCGTTGGATCCGATGCAGGAAGGCCCGCCAGCTCTTCGACGCCAAAGGCCGAGACACGGAAGAATCGCGCGCTCGTCCGATCGTAGACCGTGCAGTAGACCAATCCGAACTCGTTGTCCAGCGTGGCCAACTCTCTGACGAGTGGCGACCGGTCGATCGCCAGCCTGGACCGGAACACCTCGGGCAGCGGAACAGCCTCGAATAAGTTCAGTGGTTTACAGGCAAATATTGCAACACCACGACCCGCCGGGAGGTTGCTCGGATCTTCCAAGAAGGTGCGAACGCGCTCGAGATCGTCGTGCACGGCCTCGCGCTCGACACGCGACACCCCGCGCTCATCGAGCCACGCGAGACGTTCTTTGATGCGGTTCTTTAGCTTGATCTGATATTTACGCCGGCTTCGGTCGCGCGGTTCGAGCTTGAGGTAGCACGAGGTGACCCAATGCTCCGTGGTCTCGACACTCATGAGACGATCGACGATCTCGCGGAGCGTCGGCAGCGAGCCGGGGTGCGACGTGTCGGCGTGCTGGTTAGAAGAAGACAGGTTCGCGATAGGCGCCATAAACCTCCTCCAAGGCGTGTCGGATTTCGTACAGGGTACAATAGGCCCGTGCGCATTCGAGCATGGGGGGAATCACGTTCTCATCCCGCTCACCTGCCTCACGAAGCGCGGCCAGGCACCGTTCCACTCGCGCCGAGTCACGGGTCCGACGGAGTTCGGCGAGTCGAATCCGTTGGCCCTCGTCGGCCTCGTCTCCAATACGCAAAATTTCGAGTTCGTGCTCGCTGTCCTCCACGAAATCGCTCACGCCCACGATGATCCGTTGCCGCTGCTCGACCTCGTGTTGTTCCCGGTAGGCGCTCATGGCAATCTGCTGTTGGAACCAGCCCGACTCGATGCCCTTTTGCACCCCCCCGAGCTTCGCGATTTCGGCGAAGATGTTCTCGGCCTCCTGCTCCAACGAGTTCGTGAGGCTCTCGACGTAGTACGAGCCACCCAGCGGATCGATCACGTTGGGAACACCCGTTTCATGGGCAAGGATTTGTTGCGTGCGGAGCGCGAGCTTGACGGACTCCTCCGTCGGCAGGGCCAGCGTCTCGTCGAGGGAATTGGTGTGGAGCGATTGGGTCCCTGCCAACGCCGCGGCGAGCGCCTGATAGGCGACCCGAACAACGTTGTTCATCGGCTGTTGCGCGGTGAGCGAGACGCCGGCGGTCTGGCAGTGAAACCGCATCATCCATGAGCGCGGGTCCTTCGCGCCGTATCGATCGCGCATGTGGCGCGCCCAGATTCTCCGAGCCGCCCGCATCTTCGCGACCTCTTCGAAGAGATCGTTGTGCACGTCCCAGAAGAACGAAAGCCGCGGAGCGAACTTGTCGATGGGCAAGCCGCGCTCGAGCCCCTGTTCGACGTATTCGAATCCGTTCGCCAGCGTGAAGGCCAACTCCTGGACCGCCGTAGCCCCTGCCTCCCGGATGTGATAGCCGCTGATCGAGATCGTATTCCACTTGGGTGTGTGCTCCGAGGCCCATTCGAACAGGTCCACGATGATCTTGAGCGCCGGCTCGACCGGATACACCCACGCATGCTGTGCCACGTATTCCTTCAGGATGTCGTTCTGAATGGTCCCACGCAGCCGTGAAATGTCGGCACCCTGGCGTTCGGCCGCCGCCACGTAAAAACAGAAGATCATTGCCGCGGGACCATTGATGGTCATCGACGTGGACACCTTATCCAACGGAATGCCGTCGAACAGCGTCTCCATGTCCGCGAGCGACGAGATCGCAACCCCGCACTTCCCCACTTCGCCTTCGGCCCGCGGATGATCCGAGTCGTACGCCATCAATGTCGGGAAATCGAACGCCACCGACAGACCGGTCTGTCCGCGACTCAGCAGAAACTTGAAACGCTCGTTGGCGTCGGCCGCCGACCCAAACCCCGCGAACTGACGCATGGTCCAGAGCTTCCCGCGATACATCGTGGCGTGAATACCACGAGTGTACGGGTAGCTTCCCGGTTCACCCAGTTCGACGTTGGGGTCGAAGCCTTCGAGATCATCGGCGGTGTAGACGGGTGCGATGTCTGGGGACGGGTTGGGTAGACGGTCCCCCTTTCGGTTCGCCCTCTGCCCGTTATCGTTGGCCATGCACCACACCCCCGGGCTGACACGTCTCGATTATACGCTGTGCGAGCTGGTACGGACTCACGTCCCCACTCACCAAATCCTCGATGCGTTCTTTCAAGAGTGCTTCTCCTCTCCCACTCTGCCAAACCGCAGCGCTGAGCGCCCGGTCGACAACCTCCCGAGTATGGCGTTCCAAACGCTCGCGCCGTCGCTCATCCAACTCGCCGCTCTCTTGAAGATAGACATAGTGGGCCTCTAAGGCATCCACGAGCTTATCGACGCCCGTGTCTTTCGTGGCGATCGTCGTCAGCGTCGGCGGTTTCCACTCGGATTCATTGGGAGGGGTCTCGTCGCCCGCGGCGCCCACCCCGTGATGGCCCGCCGCTTGGGGGTGCGCGAGGCCGCGGCGGATCCCCAACATCGACTCGAGCTCGACGGTCAATCGTTCGGCCCCCGGGCGGTCGGCTTTATTGACTACGTAGACATCCGCGATTTCCATAACGCCTGCTTTTAACACCTGTACGCCGTCTCCGGACTCCGGGACGAGGACCAACACCGCCGTATCGGCGCTCGCGGCGATGGCGAGCTCGGATTGGCCCACGCCCACCGTTTCGATGATGATGCGGTCGAAACCGAAGGCATCGAGCACGTCACCGACTTCCCGCGTCGTGGTCGCGATCCCCCCGGTCGCGCCGCGCGATGCCATAGAGCGAATGTAGACGCCCGGATCGAGCGTGACCGATTCCATCCGGATACGGTCTCCCAGGAGCGCACCGCCGCTGAAGGGACTCGTCGGATCCACGGCCACGACCGCGACGGTCATGTCGAGCCGGCGGTAGTGCTGTGTGAGCCGTTCCACCAGGGTCGATTTTCCGGCGCCTGGCGGCCCGGTGATGCCGATTCGATACGCGCGGCCCACCTGCGGGTGAAGGGCGGTCAAGAGCGTTTCGAAGTCGCCGCGCCCGTTTTCCACCAGCGAAATGGCGCGGGCGAGGGACGGCACATGCCGCGCGCGTATGCCGTCGATCAAACCGGGAGCCCCCATGATTACCGTCTGCCGAAGGCGTTGTACCGAACCCCGGCCCCGCGTGCGTGCGTCATGGCAACAGCAGGGCTGCGGCAAGACTGAGTAGCAAGAAGAACCCAAACACGTCGGTGAGAGCCGTCACGAACACGGAGCTGGCCACCGCCGGATCCACGCCGAGTTTCTTCAGGACGATCGGAATTGCGGCTCCGGCCGCGGTGGCCAGGATAAGGTTCCCCCACATCGCGAGCATGACGACCAAGCCGATCGCCCAGCTCGGTCCCAGAAGACCCGTCAAGAGCGCGATCACCCCTCCCACCGCTAACCCGTTCACCAAACCGACCACGATCTCCTTCCCTACTACTCCCAACGCCTTGCCCGCCGGAATTGGTGCCACGGCGATTCGGCGGACCGTCACGGCAAGCGCCTGCGTGCCGGCGTTCCCCCCCATCGCGGCGATCACGGGCATGAGGGCCGCGAGCAACAGCAGATGGTCTATAGTATCCCGAAACACGTACACGACCAGTCCGCCGAGAGAAGCCGTGACCATGTTGACGTAGAGCCACGGAAGCCGGTTCCGGACCGCTTGGTTCCAGGACCCGGCCAGCTCTTCGTCCGCCGATACACCACCGAATTTCAACAGGTCTTCGGTGCTCTCCGCCTCCACGACGTCAATCACATCATCAAATGTCACGCGACCGAGCAATCGACCCTCTACATCGACCACCGGGAGCGCCGCGACATTGTATCGCGCCATGAGCCGCGCGACTTCTTCCTGGTCCAAGTCCGTGGTAGCCGTGGTCGGTGGCGGCTCCATGATGTCTCGCACCGGCCGGCTGACGTTGGCCAAGATCAGCGCCTTGAGCGGCAGGACTCCGACCAGTCGCCGATCTCGATCGACGCAGTACACCTGGTAGAAGTCCGTCACCCTCTCTCCCTGCCGTCGGATTTCGGCAATCGCCTCCGCCGCGGTAACGGTATGTTCGACACTGACCACCTCGGTGGTCATCAATCCGCCGGCGGATTCCTCATCGTAGGCGAGGAGCTGCTCGATGTCGCTCGCATCCTCGACCTCGGCCAGAATACCGGCCGCCGTGTCGGGGGGCAGTTCGCCCAGAAGGTCGACAGCGTCGTCGTCCGACAACTCTTGGACGATGTGCGCCGCCGTGTCAGAGGGAAGCGCCGCTAGAAGTTCTTCCGGATGTTCCTCCACCTCCATTTCGGCGATTGCCTCGGAGGAGATCTCCGGCGGAAGACGCTGAACGAGTTTGAGTCGGACGGATTCATCGAGATCCGCGAGCACGTCGGAGAGATCGGAGGCATGCACGTCACCGGCGCGTTCGAGAAATTGTTCGACATCCCCGGCTTCGGCGAGGGCGCGTAGCGTTTCCTGAGGTCCCGACGTCTCCGTCACTCGGCTTGGCTCCGGAACAACGAATCCACGTCGAGTCCGCGTCGGACGGCGGGTGTCATGGGTCCGGACGGACTCACCGAACCTCCGGAGATGATGAGCTTCATCGCTTCTTCCACCGAGACATCGACATCGATGACACGCCGTTTCGGGACAATCAACATGAAACCCGAGGTGGGGTTTGGCGTTGTCGGGACGAATACGTTGACGCAGGGTTCGCCCACCAACCGCGATGTTTCGCTGTCTTCCTCGCTCGTGACAAACGCCACCGCCCACACTTCGTCCGTGGGGTACGGCACCAGCACCGTTCGGAGAAACAGCTTGCGACGACCGCCGACGACGGACTGGACGATCTGACTCACGGCGTTGTAGATACGGCCTGTCAGAGGGAAACGCACGAGCTGCGTGTTCCACCATTGGAGCAGTTGCCGCCCGGCTGCGAGGTGCACCACCCACCCGACCAACAGGATGAAGATGGCAAGAAGCAGGAAGCCGAGTCCCGGAATTCGCACCGGCAGCGCCCGCCCCAACGGAACGCCGAGAATGGCGTCCAACCGTTGGAACACCCAGGCCAGGACGAAGCCGGTCAGCCCAACCGGCGCCATGACGATCAGCCCAACCAAGAAGTACCGACGTAGTCTTCGCAACAGGGATGGCGGCGCGTGGGCCCCGGTGATCCGTCTCATTGCACTCAATGCACCTTCCTCCGTTCCAGATTCACCACGGGCACCGAAGCACGGCGAACCGCGACCCGCTCGACCCGGGTCGCGCTCGCCTGGAGAATATCGAACTCCAATCCACCCAATTCGAACCGTTCACCGCGCGCCGGGATGCGGCCCGCCGCGCGCGCGAGGACTCCGCTCACCGTCTCGGCTTCATGCGGTATTGACGTTTCGAACCGGCTGGCAATCTCCGCCAGCGGTGTGGTCCCGTTTACTTCCATCAGGTCGAGTGCCGACGGCCGGGCGCGTTTCCCGTTCGAGGACGGGGAAATCGCGTCGACCAGCGCTTGTACCAAGTCGTCGAAGGTGACGATGCCTGCTGTCCCACCGTACTCGTCGAGCACCACGCCTAACTGCTGCCGATCACGCTGCATCTGAAACAACAGATCCCCGCACGGCTTCGACGCCGGAGCGGTCGCGACGGGTCGAAGAGGAAGCTCTCCACCGGGGGACACCTTGAACAGGTCAAATGCGTAGACCATGCTCACCACGTGGTCCAGTGACTCACGATACACCGGGATGCGAGAGTATCCCGATTCGGTAAATGCGGCGCCGATTTCTTCGAGCGACGCCCCTTCCCTGACGGCGACCACTTCGGTACGCGGTGTCATGATCTCGCGGACCGGACGTTCGGCAAAGGTGATCGCTTTGGATACCGCGCTCAGCTCATCGGTGCCCAACTCGCGCGCGAGATCCTCATGCGTTTGCGGGTTCACGTCAGTGCGGTCGCTACCGCTGTCGACGACTCGCCTGACCGGCACCAACACGCGAGCCGCCCGGGAGACCCAGGGGATGCCCCGCCGCACGAGTTCTTCGGGCCAATGGCGTCCGGCGACACAACCACAGGCGTACACCAAACCGACGAACACGGGTACGCCAATCAGTCCTACTACCATCACCACGAGCGGCGTCGGAAGCGCCGCAACCATGATCCAAAGGCCAAATGCGGCAACGAGCGCGCCGATCGTCGTAATGCCGCCGGCGCCGCGGTTGATCCGCCGGGGTGCCGCCAACAGCGTTCGTGCGGCATCGGCCCCGGGCAACCGGTCGGTCATCCAACGGTACAAGTCGACGCGATTGACGGCGGCAGACCCGACCGAGACGGTGATTCCAGCCGCGGCGATCATCGTCCCCATCATCATGAGAAGAGCGCTAATCATCCTCGTTTCCTCCCGAGCGGTCGGACGCGTGAACCTCGGACTGGCGCTCGAAATAGACGCGCTTGATCCGACGTCTGAACACCTGCTCCACGACCACCCGGAAGTTCGCTATTTGGAGTTCTTCCCCGGGTCGCGGGACCCGCCCGAGTTCCGAGTACACGAGTCCGCCGACGGTGCTCACGTCCTCCTGATCGAGCACGACACCGAGTTCGTCGGCGAGATCATCGACGGTGACTCCACCATCGACCCATACCCGGTCGGCACCTTCCCGCTCGATAGGGGGCTTTTCGTCTTCGTCGTACTCGTCGTAAATGTCACCCACGACCTCTTCGAGGATGTCTTCCCGCGTGATCAACCCTGAGGTTCCGCCGAACTCGTCGACTACGATCGCCACGCGCTCCGGGCCCTGCTGGAAGTCCCTTAGCTGCTCCGTCAACGTCTTGGACTCGGGAACGAACGAGGCCGTCCGGATGCGCGTGCGCCAATCCGCGGGCGGCGCCGCCACCCCGGCGATGGCTTGCGCGAGATCCTTTGCGTGGAGCACACCGATGATGTCGTCGAGGTCCCCGGTAAAGACCGGAACGTGTGCGTGCTCGCTCTTGCGCAACACCTCAGCCAACTCCGGCCAGGCGTGCGTGCTTTCGACGGCTACCATATCCAATCGGGGCGTCATCGCCTCCGCGACAGTGGTCTCGCTGAGGGAGAGCACCCCGCGGAGCATATCCCGACGCGCCGGGCCGTAGATGTCTTTTTCTCGTC
>JBFIZG010000112.1:0-9653 GCA_041604955.1 Gemmatimonadales bacterium
GTCGAGCCGTTACGGGGGTTCCCGGTGATCCGCGACCTGGTGGGTGATCTCACCGATTTCCTGGAGAAGCTGGGGCGTGTCAAACCGTGGATCGTCCGCGAGGACGAGCGACCATTGGAGGAGGGGGAATACCTCCAGACGCCCGATGCACTCGCCGAGTACAAGCAGTACAGCATGTGCATCAACTGCATGCTCTGTTACGCCGCCTGCCCCATCTACGAGCTCGAGCCCGGGTTCATCGGTCCCGCCGCCATCGCCCTGGCTCAGCGCTACAACCTGGACTCACGGGACCAAGGCGCACGCGAGCGGATGGAAGTCCTCTCCCACGAGGAGGGCATATGGAGCTGCACCTTCGTGGGTGAGTGCTCGGTTGTGTGCCCGAAGAACGTGGATCCAGCCGGTGCCATTCAGCGCTACAAAGTCACGGCGGCCGCCGACTGGTTCCGGTCGCTGCTCCCATGGGGGAAGCGATGAATCCCCAATACACCCTCTACCATCCCAAGTGGCACCGGCGGCGGATACCGATCTTCTGGTGGTTGGGGCGCGGATCGTACATCCGGTTCATTACGCGAGAGCTCACCAGCGTGTTCGTCGCCTACGCCGCGGTTCTCCTTCTGGTACAGCTCTGGGTTCTGCACCGAGGGCAGGCGGCCTACGAGCAATTCCTCGGGTGGCTCGCATCCACGCCCGTGCTGGTCGCCCATGGCGTGGTGTGGCTCGCGCTGTTGTTTCACACCGTCACCTGGTTGTGGCTGGCGCCAAAGGCGCTCGTGGTCAAGGTGAGAGGCCGTCGGGTGCCGGACGCGCTGGTCGTCGTCGCTCACTACGGTGCCTGGGCGATCGCGTCCGGCTTCGTCGCCTGGCTCGTGACGGGGGGCACGTGGTGAGCCGCCCCCGCGAACCCTTGCTGTGGACGCTGTTCAGTGCTGGGGGCACAATCGCGGCGTTCCTTCTGCCGGCGATCGTCGGGCTGCTGTGGATTGCCGCGCCACTGGGGTGGCTGACCGTCCTACCGTACGTCGAGCTGGTCGGCCTCGTCCGGCACCCCCTGGCGCGGCTCGGGCTCTTCGCACTGATCGCCCTCGCGCTGTTCCATTGGGCCCACCGCTTCCGCTACACTCTCTACGACGGACTGCAGCTGTATCACCTGAATCAGCTCATTGCCGTACTGACGTACGGTATCGCTACCATGCTGACCGTGGTCGCGGCGTACGTCGTGTTGACCGTGTGAGCGTTCTTGGGATTCCTCGGACTCCTCGGCGTGAGTAGCCCTCGCCTTCACAGCTGAGTCTCCCGCGGCTCGCCCCCGGCTCCGCATCCGGCTAGGGCGTTGCCTGTGCCAGCATCTCTCCCTGCACCACCGTCTCCACCAATCGAACGAACTCGGCGCGATACCCATGGGGGTCTTCACCCTGGGCACGCCGTGCGGTGGCCAACACATCGGCCATGGTCCACGTGCCGCTGTGCTTGGAGTCTCTGAGCAACATTCCGAATCCAGCAATCGCCGACGCAAACTCGAGATCGATCGATGGGCCATCGGTGCCGTCGAACACCGCGTGCTCGAGGAGCCGGCTCGTGTCGCCGTCCGGCTCCTTGTACCGCAGCTTGACGTACACGAGCTCTTGCGACTGGGCGATGGCGCGGCGGCTTCCCGACGTCTGATACCGCAGCGAATCGAGCCCCCGGATGACTACATCACTCTCGATGCCCGACGGGATCACCTCGTAGAGAGCCGTCACCGAGTGCCCGGCACCGAGCTCGCCCGCGTCCTTGGTGTCGTCGTTGAAATCCTCGTTTCGAAGCAACCGGTTCTCATACCCGATGAGGCGGTACCCCTGGACCCGCTCCGGATTGAACTCCACCTGGATCTTCACGTCCTTGGCAATGGTCAACAGCGTGCCGCCCATCTCGGTCACCAACACCTTGCGCGCCTCGAGCATGTTGTCGATATAGGCGAAGTTCCCATTTCCGTGATCCGCGAGCTGCTCCATCTTGGAGTCCTTGAGGTTCCCGGTGCCGAAACCGAGAACCGTGAGGAACGTTCCCTGCCGCCGCTTCTCCTCGATCAGACGGACCATCTCCGCGTCGCTCGACGCCCCGACATTGAAATCGCCATCCGTCGCCAGGATCACCCGGTTGTTCCCATCGGCGATGTGATGCTCACGGGCGACGTCATAGGCGAGCTTGATCCCTGCGCCACCGGCCGTGGAACCGCCGGCTTCCAACGCATCGATCGCCTCCAGAATCGCGGTCTTGTCGTCGCCCGGCGTTGAGGGTAGGACAAGGCCCGCGGCGCCCGCGTAGACGGCGATCGCCACACGATCCTCGGATCGCAGCTCGTTTACCAAGAGTCGGAAGGCGGACTTGAGAAGCGGCAGTTTGTCGGCTGACTGCATCGACCCCGACACGTCAATGAGAAACACGAGATTGTTCGGCGGGAGGTCTTCGACATCGACCTTCCGTCCTTGAAGCCCGATCCGAACCAGGCGATGCAACGAATTCCATGGCGCCGCCACCACCTCGGTCGTGATCGAGAAAGGATGCTCGCCCTGGGGATCGGGGTAATCGTAGTGGAAGTAATTCACGAGCTCCTCGATCCGGACCGCGTCCACCGGTGGAAGCTGCCCTCCCGTGATGAATCGGCGAACGTTGCTGTACGACGCCCGATCCACATCGATCGAGAACGTGGAAAGCGAGTTCACTGCCGCTGCGAGGAATGGGTTCTCCACGAGGTGGGCGTACGACTCGGTGTGGAAGTTCGGGTCGTAACGGCCGGGGAGATCGAGCCGTTCGTTGGCGCTCACGACACCTCCCACCGCATCCACTAGGGCCCCCCGCAGCCGGAATTCCGCAGCCGCTTGGGGGAGGGCGGGCTGCTCCTCCCGTTGAGCATGGCTCGGCGCTTCCGCCGCATCGCTCTCATCTGGTTCCTTCTCCGATGCCGATCTCATCGTTTGGCCGCAGGCGATGACGACCGCGGCACCTGCCGCGGTCAACAGAAAGGTCTTGAGACGTTGCATGAGTAGCGCTCCTTGAGAATCCCAGATTGTCATTCCACGTGCTTGCGAATCGGACTTCTGAAAGGGGGGACGTTCGAGGATGCGCAGCTTGCACAAGGAAGTGCGGAGTCCGGTCGATACTTTGTGGGGCTCCTTGGGGTTGCAGCCCGAATCGTGCGCCGACGTCTACGGCGTGTACTCGGCTGGCGCCTCGGTGCCGCCACTGTCGAGTCGCCGACGAGCGAGACGCGCTAGTGGGGCGCGCAAAAGCGAGCGCGTGTGACCACGGTCACAGCCTCAGCTCCGCTGGCAGATAAGGTTGTGGAGCCCTGAAGGACAATCCAACCCACAGGTCGAGATCGCGACACGCGCCCCGCGATGGCGTGGAAGTTTTCGCGTCTGACCTGTAGCAATGTGCAGCAGACTGCAGTCAGCCAGGCGCCCATCTCAGTATTCCGACGACGAGCATGAGGAGGCTCCTATGATCGCCTTTCGGAACGTCAGTCTATGGGCCGCCGTTCTCGCACTTGTACTGATCACCTTGGCGTGTTCTTCGGATGGCGGATTGGCCGGTCCCGAAGACGCACCAGCGGGACTCAGTCGCGCATTTGGTATCTGGGCTCCGACACCCGAGGTCGACACTTGTACTCCAGCAGTGCACGACGGGTACGCGACAGTCGGCCCGGACGGCAAGCTGTACCCCACCTGGCACCCCCCCGTGGATCCGGAGTCCGGCTGCACCCTTGGCCACGATCACGGCCGCGATCCCAAGGGATCGGACCTGTACGGCGACGTGGGGTCCATCCCGTTCGGGTATGCGAACGAAGTACTCGACGCCCATGATCCGGCCAACCCACGCCACGAGGACCACTTCGGGCACAAGATCGAGTGGGAGAACGACATCGAGATGAACACCGAATCTCCCATCTTCCAGATTTTCTGCGACGTCCTCATCAAGATGCATCAAGGAACCCATTCCAAAGACGCGTTGGCCAACAATCTCCACGAGCTCAACTTCAACGCCCAGTGCAGTGACGGAACTGGTTTGCACGTCACCTTCTTGACGAACATCGGTGACGCAGGGGGATTCGAGTCGACCTGTCATGATGTGCGCGTCGACGTCGGTCCGCCGTCGCCGGTCAACTCTCCGAACGGCGGTGGAAGGCGCGTCATCCCCACTCGGAGTTGCGTCGAGCAGCTCATCCTGGTGCCTGATGGAGGAAAGTCGAATTTCAGGAGCGCACTGCGGGAAAGCTGGCAGTTATCGGAGAGTATTCGGGCCGAGAACGGCCGTCGGCTCGCAAGCCTCGGCCCGTACTTCAACGCGGCCCTGCCGAGCAGGTTCCACGATCCCGCCTCGCCCGGCATCGTCGGAAGACCGATGGACGTGTGCTACGAGGTCACACCTGCCGGTGAACAGGCTCGAGGCAGCCACTGCGAAGAAGCCACGGCAGGAGGAGCTGTTACGGACATCACGTGGAACGATCCTCGCTCGCCGTTCAACGGGGCAGACCGGGACGTCGACATCAACACCATCCGGATCAGCAACGCGGACGGGCCCAAGGTGTGGTACACGGATCCCTTCGGCGCGAATGGTCGCACCGAGCCCTTTCGAGGATCGATCAGACAGTGGATCGCGCGAATCGACAACGATGGCGTGGCGCCACACGGCCCGAGGATCGGTCGTGACTACGGGGGGCCCGGAACGGGGGTGCACGCGCCGAACTAGGCGAACGCAGTACCACTCGAGCCCAGGTCTACGAGCCATGGCAGGTATACCGTCAAGATGAAGACAACCGTTCTACGACTCGCGATCGTCACCTCCTTCGTGGCGTGCGCCGGGAACACAACGGCTCCCCCGGAGAATGGGGGAAACGGTAGTGTCCAGAGTGTCACACTGGAACCCGACAGAGACAACACGCTGTATGAAGACCCCAACGGTGCGTTGAGCAACGGTGCCGGCGATTTCATCTTTGTGGGCCGGACGGGGGCGACGGCACAGGACGCCATCCGGAGAGCCCTGGTCCGTTTTGACGTCACCGGGAGCACAATTCCCGTGGGATCCACCGTCGATAGCGTTCGGCTGAGAATGAACATGAGCCGTACCAGAGCAGGCCCGACAAATGTCACGCTCCACAGGGTGACTTCCGACTGGGGCGAGGCCGGCTCTGATGCAATCGGGCCAAGCGGGCAGGAGGGCACGGGCGCAGCGGCAGAATCGGGCGACGCCACCTGGATCCATCGCTTCTTCGATGTCGATCAATGGGCGGCCCTTGGCGGTGATTTCGTCAGTGCTGAGAGCGCCAGCACTCAGGTCATGACGACCGGTTTCTACACGTGGGGATCGACTGCGTCGATGGTGGCGGACGTTGGAGGGTGGCTGAACAATGCGTCCACGAACTTCGGTTGGATACTGATCGGTGACGAAAGCGCGAGCATGACTGCCAAGCAATTCGGTTCGCGCGACAACAGCGACGCCGACAATCGGCCCAAGTTGACGATTTTTTACTCGCAGCCATAGCTCGTTGTCTATTCACATGCGCGCGTGTGATCAAGCGTAGGTCGGCGCTCGTCTGGTGTATGACGACGGCCATGCTGCGAAGTGCGACGATTGCGAGTCTCAACGATCGGCGTCCGAGCAAGTCCTTGCAGCGATAATGCGAAACCAGCTGTTTTGTGCCGGGATCTTGGCGTCTATGCTAGCTGCCTGTCAGGTCGCTGGCCGAGACGTGGGCATGCCCCATGAAGATCTTCTCGGCGAACTGAATCAGAAATCCAGCATTCTCACTCGCGACACCATTCACGTGGCTTCCGCCGTCAGCCCAGAGGACGGGTACGGTGGTGCCAAGATCGATTCCGGCCACTACGACATCCTCAGGAAGCCATACCAAGAGGGGAAGATCGGCGGGTTCTACGTCAGCTATCGGGTCCGGCTGGAGCCGGGTCATACGGGGTACCTTCTGCGCGTACCGAGCCGATACACGTCTTCCGGCATTGATCTGTGGATCTACGGGGAGGATTCGGAATCCTGGATGGCACCCGTGCGTGTCGCTGACGCGTTTGGTGGCGGCTCATGGCAGTATGCGATGGACGGATGGCTCGTGGATGTCGACGGAGATCAAGATCGAGACCTCGTTCAGCGCCGTCGGTTTTGGTGGACCAATCATGCCTTCGAGGAAGACCAAGCTGACTCGCTTCTTGTGAGCCTATGGCAGGGCGCCACCTTCACGGAACCGCGGCTTTCACACGACACCGCGCTCTTGTCCATCTTTCTGCCCGATAGGTGGCGTAGGTAATCGGAGGGCGACCCACCCCAGCACCCGAGCTAGCAAGAAAGGGGACGATGCCCACCCCTGCATCGCTCCCCCAAGCACACTGGCCACGCGACGCTCGAGACCGGTGCAATTCCGACAGGCAACGGCACGCTCGCGCCCGCACCAGCCACTACCGTTTCGCCGCGGTGAAGTCGCCGACCGTCGATCCGGCGAGTGTGCTGTAGTCCCAAGCGCCGGCGATCTGATTGCCGACGTACGTGCCCCGAAGAAAGACGTTGTTGTCAGCGATTTGGGGATTGAGGTTAGCGAACAGGTCACCGTCGGTCACGTTGCCTACGAGCGACCCGTTCCCGACCTGCGGACCGACAACCGTGTTCTGGTCGGCTCCCGGGGCCCAGTCGATCTCCCACGTACCGGTGACACTTCCATCCTCGCCGACGTTCAACACCAGCCTTCCTTCGAGCACGCGAGCACCGTCGGAGTCGAAGGCGACGTAGTCAAAGGTGCCGTCAAACGGCTCCAGCTCCGCCGGCAGGGACGAGCAGCCAAGAGCCGCGAGCAGCGCCGCAAGTCCAAGCGCAGGACCCTTCATGCCAACCTCCACGAATGGGGGAATCCCTGTAATGCTATGCTACCCCCTCCCGAGAGGCCGAGTTTCCGGAGCCCTCTGGTCGCGACCGCCGTACGGCCCAATTATCTTCTGCTTCGGCAGACGGTTCACCGGTCCCGACGCAATCAGCGACCGAAACCCCACCACGGCGGAGCCATGGCGACTTTCACGCTCAGTGTAAACGGACGCGACTACATCGTGGATGTTCCGGCGGAGATGCCCCTCCTCTGGGTCATCCGCGACGTCATCGGCCTCACGGGAACGAAGTACGGCTGTGGCGTTGCGCAGTGCGGTGCGTGCACCGTCCATCTCGATGGACGGGCAATCCGCTCATGCGTGACCGCGGTATCGGTCGTTGGGGGCCGCCCGGTCACGACGATCGAGGGGCTCTCTCCCGAAGGAACCCATCCCGTTCAGAACGCGTGGGTCGCCGAGGACGTGCCGCAATGCGGCTACTGTCATTCGGGACAGATCATGTCGGCCGCAGCGCTCCTCTCCGGCAACACCCATCCCAGCGATCGGGATATCGATACTGCGATGTCTGGCATCATCTGCCGGTGCGGCACCTACGACCGCATCCGCCGCGCGATCCACCACGCATCCCGGGAGGGCTGAGCCATGGCAGCCGTCGACAAGATCGACCGACGGGGGTTTCTCAAGGCCAGCGCTGTAGGGCTCGGCGGCCTCACCCTCGGATTCCATCTCCCGGACGATCGGCCGTGGGCGCCAGACGCCGCGTCGTTCCAGCCCAATGCCTTCCTCCAGATCGATACTGACGGGACCGTGACCATCTGGGTTGCCAAAGCCGAGATGGGACAGGGAGTTCGCACGGCGTTACCGATGATCATCGCCGACGAGCTGGATGCCGACTGGAGCACCGTGCGAGTCGTCCCCGCCGATGCACATCCGACGAAGTACGGCTCACAGATGACGGTCGGAAGCAGAAGCGTTCGCGGTGGAGCGTGGCCAGCGCTTCGCACGGCGGGTGCCACGGCGCGCGAGATGCTGGTCGCCGCAGCCGCGGCGCGGTGGGGCGTCCCGCCTGCGCACTGCCGCACCGAGAACGGGCACGTTCGCCATGACGGATCTCGACGCGTGCTCTCGTACGGCCAGCTTGCGACGGCCGCCGCCGGCCTCCCGGTGCCGGGGCAGCCACGGCTCAAGGATCCTTCCGAGTTTCGTCTTATCGGGCGGCCGATGCCACAGATCGACACGCGCGACAAGATCACGGGTAGGGCAGTCTTCGGACTCGACGTGCGTGTCCCCAATATGCTCTTCGCCACGGTCGTGCATTGTCCCGTGTTCGGCGGATCGTTGAAAGGATTCGACGCCAGCGCCGCGAGGCGAGTCCCGGGGGTTAAAGACGTGGTGGAGATCTCACAGGGTGTCGCCGTGGTCGCGGTGAACACCTGGGCTGCGTTTCAGGGCGCGCGGGTGCTCGAAATCAAGTGGACGCCCGGTGAGTTCGCCATGAGCAGCCGAGACATCTCTGAAAGCTTCGCGCGTCTTGCAGAACAGCCCGGTGCAGTCGCGCGGAACGATGGCGATGTGGAAGCGGCGATACGACGAGCCGCAAAACACGTCGAGGCGACGTACGAAGTTCCATACCTCGCCCACGCCACAATGGAGCCGATGAACTGCACTGCCGATGTCCGGTCCAACACATGTGAGATCTGGGCGCCGACACAGAACCCCCAAGGAACGCAACGGGCGGCGGCTCAGATCACCGGCCTCCCTGTGGAGCGGGTTACGGTTCACGTCACCTATCTCGGATGCGGCCTCGGCAGGCGCAGCCGCAGCGACTTCGTGCAGGACGCGGTGGAGACGTCGATGAAGGTCGGGGCACCCGTCCAGACGGTGTGGACCCGCGAAGAGGACATGCAGCACGATTGGTATCGGCCGGCGACCTACAACGTCTTGGAAGGAGGCGTGGACGCGAGTGGCCGTCTCACGGCGTTCAAGCTCCGGATCGTCGCGCCGCCGATCGTCGGGCGGGGACCTCGCTACGGGCCCGGTGTCGATCAAGCCTCGGTCGACGGAGCCGCAAACATGCCCTATGAGATTCCCAATCTCTTCGTCGATTACGGTCGGTCTCCGGTACCGGTTCCGACGGGTCACTGGCGGTCCGTCGGGCCATCACAGAATACGTTCGTCGTGGAGAGCTTCATCGACGAGCTGGCGCATGCCGGTGGGCGGGATCCGGTCGAGTTCCGCCGGGAGTTGTTGCGAGGATATCCACGACTCGGCCGAGTGCTCGAGCTGGCCGCGGAGAAAGCCGGGTGGGGAACGTCCCCACCGGCCGGGCGAGCCAGGGGTGTCGCGCTCGTCGAGGACAAGGGCGGTCTCGTCGCGGAGGTGGCCGAGGTTTCCCTCGACGGAGACCGGGTGCGCGTGCACCGGGTCACCTGTGCCGCGGACTTCGGGCAGATCGTCAATCCCGCCACCGTCCACGCGCAGGTCGTCGGCAGCGTCGTGACGGGTCTGTCGGCGGCGTTCTACGGTGAGATCACAATCGAAGGCGGGCGGGTGATGCAGAGCAACTTCCACGACTACCCGCTCCTGCGAATCGACGAGATGCCTCAGGTCGATGTGCACATCGTGGAGAGCACGGCGGATCCCGGTGGTGTCGGAGAGCCTGCGGTCCCGCCCATCGCGCCGGCGGTTGCCAATGCTCTCTTCGCGCTCACGGGCGTGCGGGTGAGGCGGCTGCCGATCCGACTCGAGAATATCGGCGCCACATTTGGGAAATCTGACTCGGAGCTGTGAACA
>JBFIZG010000113.1:0-9651 GCA_041604955.1 Gemmatimonadales bacterium
ACTCGTGAATCTCGCGTGCAAGAGCGCGATGCTGAACCGCGGTGTGTCGCACCTCATCTTCCCGGATGAAGTCCAAACGATTCCGGCCCCCGACGGCGCGCAGGCCGGCACACCGGAGGGACGCATCACCCCACGCACGATCACGCCACCTTCCGAGGCCATGGAGCAGGCTGCGAACTTGCTCCGCAAATCTCAACGGCCAGTCATCATCGTGGGACATGGGGCGCGGTTCACCATGGCAGCCATCACGGAGTTCGCCGAAACCCTCAACTGCCCGGTGATCACGACGTTCAAAGGGAAGGGGCTCATTTCCGACCGGCATCCGCTTGGCTGCGGAGTACTCGGCCGGAGCGGAACGCCAATCGCCAGTTGGTTCATGAACGAGTCGGACTGCTTGCTCGTGCTTGGGGCAAGCTTTAGCAATCACACCGGGATCACGCCAAAGAAACCCACGATTCAGGTCGACTACGACGCGATGACCCTGGGGAAATTCCACGCCGTCGACGTGCCGGTGTGGGGAGAGATCGGCATCACCGTCGGCCTCTTGCAAGAGGCACTTGCCGGAAAGACGATTACAGTCGACCAACGCGATGAGATAGCCAATCGCTGGAAGATTTGGCGCCGCGAGAAAGACCGCCGGATGACCGACACTCGCGGTCACGGTGTGAACTCGGCGTCGGTGTTCGCGGCAATGACCCATCACGTTCCGGATAACGCCATTATCGCCGTCGATGTCGGCAATAACACATATTCGTTTGGCCGCTACTTCGAGTGCTCGCGCCAATCAGTGCTCATGTCGGGCTACCTCGGATCGATTGGGTTTGCCTATCCGGCGGCGATCGGAGCCTGGGCGGCAACCCAGGAGGACGACCCGCAGTTCAAGAACCGCCCGGTGGTAGCGGTGTCCGGTGACGGAGGATTCGGTCAGTACATGGCCGAGCTGACAACCGCCGTGAAATACGACATGAACATCACGCATGTCCTGTTGAACAACAACGAACTCGGAAAAATCTCCAAAGAGCAGCGCTCCGGAAACTGGGATGTCTGGCAGACCTCGCTGCACAACCCCAACTTCGCGGCGTATGCTGAACTCTGCGGAGCCTGGAGCATCCGCGTAAACGAAAAGACCGAACTCGAGAATGCGCTCGCCGACGCGCTCGGACAACAGGGCCCAAGCATGGTCGAGATCATTACCGATTCGGAGCTGATTTGAGGGGTTAGAACTCGGGAAATGAGGAGCGAGGGATTAGGGGGCCACCACCCGCTACTAATAGTGCTTTCCCTAGCTCCTCACCCCTAACCCCTGACTCCTAACACCTGACACCTTGCTGACATGACAACCAACTGGCGCCCTCTCGGCAATCCGAGCCCGACGACCCTCACCGACGTTCGTCTCCAGCTGCATTGGGCCGCGCAACTCATTGCGTCTGTGGGATACACGTGTATTCCACTCCTGCCGGACGACAGTCAAAGCAACATGGGTTGGAACGAGAAGCGCGAGTCACTAGTCGGTCACCCCGTTCCGGCTCAGACGCCATTCACGGTAGGCCTCTGCCTCGAAGCGTTAGCGGTGGAGTTTGCGCACGTGCGCGACGGCGTGGTGGCCGACTATCCCTTGGACGGCAAAACGCTGGACCAGGCGTACACGTGGCTAGGCGAGCGGATTGCCGACACAACGAACGGAGAGTTGGCGCAGCCGCTTGCACGGCCGCCCTACGAGATCCCGCCACATTCAGTCGGGCGTGGCTCGGCCTTTTCTTTGGATCGGGCGGCGTCCGCCGAGTTGGCGAGGTGGTACGCCAACGCCAATGAAGTATTGCGAGCACTCATTGCGGATCAACCGAATGGATCGCCGGTTCGCTGTTGGCCTCACCATTTCGATATCGGCGCACTCATCGTGTTGGACCCGGACGAGGATCCTGAGTCAGCGCGATCGATTGGCCTGGGCATGACACCCGGAGACGATAACTACGCCGAACCCTATTATTACGTGAATCCTTACCCCCGTCCGATCGATGCAAAGCTCCCGCGTCTGTCCGACGGCGGTCACTGGCACACCGAGGGATGGACAGGAGCAATCTTGCCTGCGACCGCGCTTGTTGAGGCGCAGTCGGCGGAAGCACAAGCTTCGCGGGTACGGGGATATCTCGCCTCGGCAATGGACTCGTGTTTGCGCATCCTGGATACCAGCGCTCTCTGACCCCCCTATTATCAATCCAGCTTGGACGGCTGCCTCACCGACGACGGGCCCATTCCGAGTCAACCCACATGCTGCAAGTGAATCCAACGATAGGGTGATGACATGACTGAACTCGAGGCTTCTGACGTCAAACCGTTCCTTGGCTCACGCGATTTCGAGGAGTCGCGGGAGTTTTATGTCGCTCTTGGATGGCGACTGAATTTTGACACGGGGGACCTTGCTGAACTGGAGCTGGGTAATTGCCGATTCTATTTGCAGCGATATTATGAACGGACCTGGTGTGAGAACTCGATGCTTCATATCACGGTCCAAGACGCAGCCGCTTGGCATGCGCACGTGAAATCGGTGCTCGACGCTCGGCCGTACGGTGCCGCTCGCGTGAAGCCGCCTAAAGAGGAAAGCTACGGCGCGCTGGTAACCTATGTCTGGGATCCGGCCGGCATTCTGCTGCACTTTGCGGAGCCGCTGCCATCCGAGCAATGACGCCGACCTCTCAGACAAATCGTACCGAGTCCGTGGACCGCATTGAGATCCGTTGCACCGTCGAGCGCCACAGTCCGAGGTTGCCTCGATACGTGATAGTACGGAGTTCGACCATTGAACGCTGGCGCTTGCCCGGAACGACCACCGTCGAGGGGAGGCTTCAGGGAATCCCGATCGGCCGTCGCAGTCTCAAGCGATGGGACGACGAGCGTTGGTTCATCGACCTTCCGGAGGGCCTCTGCGACGCCGCTCGGATCGACACGGGAGATCGGGTGGAACTCAGCTTATGGATCGCATCGCAGCGACTCCCGGACGAACTCGCGGATCTCCTCGCAGCGGATGCGGCGGCAAAATCTCGTTGGGATCGGCTTACCAACAGCCAGCGACGAATGCTCCGAGAACATGTAGCGGCTGCGAAGCTGCCGGCGACGCGGGCTCGCCGTGCGAAGAAAGCCCTCAAGTGATTGGGCAACCTCGTTGTGTGGTGCCACTCCCACTTCACCACTGAACATGCGTTGTTGAACCCGCTGGTATCGGGTAGGCCGATTCACCTCCCACCGGGTACGGTTGCCTCGTAGATCGCGAGCCGCTGTCGGCCATACCGCCCACGCGCCCGCCCTTCACCGCCATCCATCTCCACGTCACGTCGTGTAAAGAATCTCGAACGCTCGAATAGCTCCATGCATCTGGGATCGTAGTACACGACGAGAACCCGCCGCGGCAAACGTACCAGTGATTCCTCGATTCGCCGCACGACTTTTCGGAAGACCGGTTCGTCGAAGGGATGGTGGAAGAAATAGACTCCTGGTTCAAGCGGTATCACAAACTCCGTCGCATCCTCACACACGGCGTCGATGTTCCAACATCGTTGATCTGGGTCGTCGTACGCCCGAATGTTCGCGAGCGCCGTAACGTGGAGGTCGGGTGAGTACTCCACGCCGATGATCCGTTTGAATGGAAAGTGTGCGGCTAGGAGAAGCGGCCTCCCTTTTCCGGACCCAAAGTCGATGAACGTGAATTCTTCGTAGGGAATGTCGAGCTTTGCGAGCACATCGGTGACGATCTCGACCGGTGCGGGCTGATAGGCAGCTCCGAATTTCCAATTGGGGCTTTCGATTCTGGCCATCCACCCCAGATCGTCATCCTGATACGTATTAACTCCGTGCACTCTGTCGTACGCGCGTTCTTCCCGTTCGACGCGGCGGCCGCTGGGGGTCACGCGACGAAGCCGGTCGTTCAGATACCTGCTCGGCACAGTGAGTGCGCGCAGCAGAGTTCCACCAACACCTCGTTGGTCCAAGGACCGATTGATCTTTCGCCGAACGGTCTGGAGGATGAGCATGAGCCCCGAGGCTGGCAATGATGTCTCGGAGTCATTTTCGTGGTTGTCGTGGTCGACCGGTGCGCTCATATGCCCTGACGGCTGTGTCGGGAGAATCCGGCCAATGTCGCCCGAACCCTTGCGCGACGCGGTGATCTGGACCCCCTTGACGTCGGGGGCCGCTAGAGCGCCCGGGGGTCAGATTGGCAGGAGAGGAGACTCGGCGCCGGCAGTCGGCCCAAATAATAATGTCACGTCACGGGACCCGGTTCACTTCTCTTCCACCCCTCCCTACTCACCGGGTGCCAGTGCAAACTCATTGTGCAGCGCCTCGCGCACGGTCACATCCGGACGATGGCGCAGCTGCCAACGCCGCCACAGCAAGTAGATGGCTGGTATCACCACCAGCGTAAGCAAGGTGGCCGTCAGCATACCGCCAACCATGGGCGATGCGATCCGCTTCATCACATCGGCTCCGGTGCCCTGACTCCATAGAATCGGGATGAGCCCTGCGATCGTCGCGGTCACCGTCATGACGACCGGCCGCAGTCGTTCGAGCGCCCCTTCCCTGACCGCCGCGGCGACATCGGACGGGTCTCGCATCTGGCCCTGCGAACTCCGTCGATGAAACGCCTCATCGAGATAGATCAGCATGACGACACCAGTCTCGGCCGCTACGCCTGCGAGAGCGATAAAACCAACCCAGACTGCGACGCTCGTGTTGTATCCCAATAGCCAGAGAAACCAGATGCCGCCCACGGTCGAGAACGGAAGCGCCAGCATCACGATCAACGACTTGGTCACTCCCCGGAAGTTGAGGTACAGCAAAAAGAAGATGATGCCAAGGGTAACCGGGACCACAACGCGCAGCTTGTCCGCGACCCGCTGCATAAACTCGAACTGCCCGCTCCACATGAGCGTATATCCTGTCGGCAACGACAGTCGCTCGGCAACGACCTGCTGTGCCTCCTTTACGTAGCCCCCCACATCGCGCTCGCCAATATCCGCAAAGATCGTCGTTACCGGGAACGCGTCTTCTGTCTTGACGGCCATCGGACCCTGTGAGACCTGCACACTGGCTACCTGGCCCAACGGAATCTGCGTCTGATTCCCCACCGGAATGATGACGTCTCTGAGTTTCTGTACATTGTCGCGCAGCTCCCGAGGGTACCGGACGTTGACAGCATACCGTTCGCGGCCCTCAACGGTCATCGCCGCATTCATACCTCCGACAGTCGCCATAATCGCGTCGTGTATGTCACCCACGTTCAAGCCGTAGCGCGCGGCCTCGGCACGGTCGACGTCGATGTCCACGTAGAATCCGGCGACACCGCGCTCGGCAAACGAACTCCTCGTGCCGGGAATGTCACGCATGATGCGTTCGACCCGCTCCCCGAGTGCTTGCAGCGTGTCGAGGTTGGGGCCAAAGATCTTGATACCCACAGCGGTCCGGACGCCGGTGGCCAACATGTCGATCCGCCCCTTGATTGGCATCGTCCACGCGTTAGTGACCCCCGGAAGACGAACCGTCCGATCCATCTCGGCGATGAGCCGCGCATATGTCATCCCTGGTCGCCACTCGTCCACCGGCTTCAACGTGATCGTCGTTTCATACATATCGAGCGGCGCCGGGTCGGTGGCCGTATTCGCTCTGCCCGCTTTGCCCAGCACGGTCTCGACCTCGGGAAACGAGGCGAGCACACTATCCTGGTAGCGCATGATCTCCCGAGCCTGCGCAATCGAGACGCCCGGCACGGTCGTGGGCATGAACAGCACAGATCCTTCGTGTAACTGAGGCATGAACTCGCTGCCGAGTTGACGCCACGGCACGATGGTCACCCCAACAATGACGGCCGCAGCCGCAACGACGACCCACGGCCACCGAACGGCAAAATCGATGACGGGACGATAGATCCACCGGAGGAACCGGTTGATCGGGTTTCTCGACTCCGGCCTGATCTTACCGCGGATCAAATACCCCATGAGGACAGGCACGAGCGTGATCGACAGCAGCGCCGAACCGGCCATCGCGAAGGTCTTGGTAAACGCAAGGGGTTTGAATAACCGGCCCTCCTGCTGCTCTAAGGAAAACACCGGCAAGAAACTGAACGTGATGATGAGCAGGGAGAAAAACAGTGGTGGCCCAACCTGCTTCGCACTTTCCAGCACCACCTCCCACTGTGACAGCCGTCCGTCAGACCGTTCGAGATGTTTGTGCATATTCTCGATCATCACGACGGCGCCATCCACCATGGCACCAATAGCAATGGCGATTCCGCCCAAGCTCAGGATGTTGGCGTTGACCCCAATCAGCCGCATCACGATGAAGGAAATGAGAATACCTAGCGGCAGGGTCACGATCGCGACGAGCGCGGATCGCACATGCAGCAAAAAGAGTACGGCAACCGCCGCCACGATCAACGATTCTTCAATGAGTTTCTCTCGGAGCGTCGCGATGGCGCGGTGAATGAGGTCGCTACGATCGTACGCCGTCCGGATCCGCACGCCCGCCGGTAGCCCGCTCTCGATCTCGACGAGTCGGGCCTTCACCGCTTCGATGGTCTTCAAGGCATCAGATCCGAATCGCATGACGACGATGCCCGCGACTACTTCCCCCTTCCCGTTCAAATCCGCCATTCCCCGTCGCGGCGCGGGCCCGACCTGTACCGTTGCGACGTCAGCAACTCGAATGGGGGTACCGTTGGGCGTGACCCCCAGCGCGACGGTCCGGATGTCATCCACCCCCTGGAGGTAGCCCAATCCTCGAATCATGTATTCGCGGCCGCCCATCTCGAGCACGCGGGCTCCAATATCAACGTTGTGCGCGCCGATCGCCTCCGCGACGCGTGTCACGGGTATGTCGAAGGCGCGCAGTCGTTCGGGATCAACTTCGACTTGGTATTGCTTGACGAACCCACCAAGGCTCGCGACCTCTGATACACCGGGAACGGCGGTCAACTGATACCTGATGTACCAGTCTTGAAGAGACCGGAGTTCTGCAAGATCATGGTTGTCTGACTCGAGCACGTACTCGAAGACCCACCCTACTCCGGTTGCGTCAGGTCCCAGCGTCGGTTCGATGTTTGTTGGAAGCTGCTGACGAATTCCGTTCAGATACTCGAGCACTCTCGAGCGCGCCCAGTAGATATCGGTCCCGTCCTCGAAGATCACGTATACCAAACTGAGTCCGAAGAACGAGAACCCGCGCACGACACGAGCGCCCGGCACTTTGAGCATCTCTGAAGCAATCGGATACGTAATCTGGTCTTCGACGATTTGCGGTGCCTGCTCACGGAAATCGGTCTGGATGATCACTTGGACGTCGGAGAGGTCGGGAATGGCGTCAAGTGGTGTCGTGCGCATGGCCCAGAGACCGGCGCCGATGAGACCGGCGGTCGCCATCAGCACCAGGAGCCGATTCCGTATCGACCAGGCGATGATCTCGTTAATCATGGCGATGCCCGGTGGTATCCGTCGGTTCCACCGCCGTCACTTCCCCACCGTGTTGCATCCCGGGCATTGCGCCACCCGTGCTCGCAAGGCGCGACTCGGCGTCAACCAGGAAGTTCGCGGACGCGACAATTGTTTCGCCCTCCTCGAGCCCCTGAAGAATCTGTACCCACTCGCCGGCCCTCGGGCCCATGACCACTTCGCGGGGTTGTAGCATGCCCTCATCATCCCGCACAAACACGATGTTTCGCTGACCGGTCACCACTACGGCATCGACCGGAACCGCCAACATCTGCGCATCGAGCTGAACATCGAAGTAGGTCGTAGCAAACATGCCGGGCTTGAGTCGTAATCCCGGGTTTCGGACGATGAGCCGTACCCGGTTCGTGCGACTCCGCTCATCGACCGTGGGGTAGACGAAGCTCACCAACCCCATCATGTGCTCCCCTGGATAAGCGGAGACCTCGATGTGCGCCTGCGATCCCACGTGAACAAACTGCAGATCGCGTTCGAAGACTTCGCCCTCCACCCACACGACGGACAGATCAGCTAAGCGGTAGAGCGTCATGCCAGGCATGACACGTTGGCCCTCCACGACCTGCTTTTCGAGCACAATTCCCGTCACCGGCGCGACGAGCGTGAGTGTCTTCGTGACCTCCCCGGTCCGCTCTAGCGACGCGATCTGCTCCGGGGTGATGTCCCAGTATTCGAGGCGGCGGCGCGCTGCCTGGAGCATGGATAGTGCATTCGACCACGCCTCTCCTGCGGTTGAATCGATTCGTCCGACCAGCCGGAGACTCGTAAGCAATTCCTCTTGCGCCGCCACCAGTAGTGGGCTGTAGAGCGTGAGTAACCGCTGGCCACGCCGGACACTCTCTCCTGTGGAGTTCACGTAGAGACGTTCAACGAATCCATCGATCTTGGGCGTAATGTCGGCGATGTTCGGTTCGGGTGCTTCGATACGCCCGACCGTTCGGATTGGGCGCGTCAGGGTGCGGCGCACAGCCGCCGTATAGACGACACCCAGTGCTCGCTCCTGTTCGGCGGTCAGGTAGACAGGCTGACGCACGGCTGCGCCCGTACTGTCCATCCGTCCCTGCGTTCCGCCGGCCTGCATCCGTGCATGTTCCTCCGCCGTCATCCCCGCCATCGGCGACGCCTCATCCTCAGCAACACCACACCCAGTCAGCCCAATGGTGAGTACCAGCGCGGCACGCGTTAACCTGTTCATTGAAGGCCTCCTATGCGCCCACCCACTAGGGCCTCGATCGCCGCAACGGCGCCGTGAAAATCTGCAGTAAGACGAACCACTTCGATCGCATAGCGGTTCACGGTCATCTGGCTTTGTACAAGCGTCATGTAATCCACCTGCCCAACCCGGTACGCCGACATCGCGGACTCCACCGAGGCATGCGCCTGGGGCTAGACAGCGGTGGCGTACAGACCGATGAGACGGCGGGCACGTTCGGCTTCGGCGCGCAATTCGGCAATCCGCGCAAAGGTTTCGTTGTAGAGATCCTGCTCCATCGCCTCTTCGGCAGCCTGCATCGCAAGCATCTCTCGCCGCATCGGCAATTGTCGCGACCCAGCAAACAATGGAATGCTGATCCCCACCATGAGCGTGGCCATGTCGTCGAACTGCGGCCGCTGGCCGTAGCCCAAACTGATCATGAAGTCCGGGTACAGTTCGCGACGGGCGGCGCCATACCCGGCCGTCGCCGCATCGACCCGGGCCCGCGCCGCACGCAGCGCCGGTCGCTGCGCCAGGGCCGTACCGATTAGTGAATCGACAGCGGGAAGCGGTTCCGATGTTGGACTCGGTAGCTCCAGCGCACCAACCGCCACCGTCGCGTCGCGCCCCAGCAACGCATTCAGGCGCGCCGCCATGGCGACCCGCTCTTGCTGCATGACCGTGATGTCTTCGGTCATCGCGGCGATGGCGACTTGCGCCTGAAGCACGTCCTGCTGGAGCGCCGTGCCCACGGCATACATCGCGGAGGCGACCTGTAAGAAGTCGCGCAGCAAGTTTCGTGTGTCTTCCATGATCGCGAGCGCCCGGTCGACATACGCGATCTGGAAGTACACGGATTGCACCCGGGCGACGAGCTCCACCTCCACCTCGTCGGCTTCAAGCTGCTGGGCGTCCGCCATGAACCGTTGGCGCTCTTTTCCAAAGCCCAGTTTTCCTGGCCAGGGG
>JBFIZG010000114.1:0-9595 GCA_041604955.1 Gemmatimonadales bacterium
ACCATCGCATGACGGCCTGAAACCATCACGTTATCGGGCTTGATGTCACGATGCACTACACCTTGCTCGTGTGCGTACGCGATCGCGTCCACCACATCGCGGAGGATACGCGCCGCTTCGGCAACCGGCAGCTCGACCTCACGATCGATCTTTTGACGCAGCGATTCGCCTTCCACGAATGGCATCACGTAGAAGAGAAACCCTGCGGCTTCGCCGGAGTCGTAGAGGGGCAAGACGTGCGGATGCTGGAGTTGTGCCGCGATCTCGATCTCGCGGAGGAACCGGTCCGGGCCAAGTGTCGCGGCCAGCTCGGATCTCAGAACCTTGACCGCGACTTTCCGGTGGTGCCGGACGTCCTCGGCGACGTACACAGTCGCCATGCCGCCTACACCAATTTCCTGCTCTATGGAGTAGCGGTCTGCGAGGGCGGCACGCAGCCGGTCGATCAGGTCGGGCATGCTGGGGAAAGATAGGGCACACTACGAGTTTCGGCGAGTATGACAATCGGTGACCGGCGAGCTGTCATGATCGATGAATCTCAAACCCACATTCTGCAATCGACAATCTGCGCTGCCGCTTCTTTGACGCTCCTCACGATTCACCGACCAGCCGCGCGATCCGCGCCCGAACGTCCGCGACCTGCTGTTGCAACTCGGGATCGGCATCCTTCCACAACTCGACAAACTCGTTGTAGTGCGCGACTGCCTTTGTGGTATCGTTCCGCTCCTCGTACAGCTCGCCGAGCCGCCTGTAAGCTTCGGGCAGCCAGCGGACTTCGTCGTCCTGCAGGCCTGCTGTTGGCGCTGTCACCAGACGGACGTACACTGAAAGAGCACTGTCGGGTTGGCCGCTTCGAATCCGTGCGTGCGCCAGCTGCGCCAGGCCGCACGTTACGCATTGGCCCGACAGTTCGTTGACGATCGTGAATGCCGCCACAGCGTCATCGAATCGGCTCTCACTGAGCGCGATCTCACCGTGCGCTCGGTGCAGGGCTTGGCGACGCACGGGTCGTTTCCGAAGACCATCGGGCACGTGCTGCTGATACTCTGCTATCAGGGCTTTCGCTCGATCGACGTCCCCTGAGGCGGCATGGAATTCGGCTAGCTCGAGGTACGGACGGTCTGCCGGAGCAAGCGAGTCTACGACGTACGAGTCGAGCAGTCGGGTCGCCTCACCGCTCCTCCTTCGAACTCGCTCCAGCTTCGCGAGATGATAGATCGCCTCAAATCCAAGTAACGAGTAGACGCCGACCCTCGATGTTCGAAACCACCTCTCCGCCTCTGTGACCCTTCCGCGTAACTGCATGAGGTCCCCAAGGGATAGCTCACCCCCGTCGGTGCCGTTGTGCATGGTGCCGGACCGCGTCGAACGATCCACATCGGCTATGTACTCCTCGAGCAGCGCTTCGGCTTGACCGTACTCTCGCTGCGCAAGCAACAGGTTGGCTCGCCAGGGCCTGACTCGGGGGTTACCCGGTATCGCCTCGGCAAACCGGTCGAGGGTTGCATGCGCCTCGATGAACTTGCCCTGCAACGCCTGCGCGAAGATCGCGTTCGCATACGACTGCCACGGCCCCGCCGCGTCAATCGCCCGTAACGCCAAGGATTCGCGCTCGGCCCACAGTCGGGGGCTACTCAGGTTGGAGGCTAAGTTCGTTAGGGCTCTGTAGTCGTCGGGGTCAAGTGTCAACATGGAACGATACGCCCTGATGAGCTTGTCCAGGTCGTACTCGACCGCCCCGTGATAGTAGGCATCTACATGATAACGCTCGCGCTCGGGAAGACGCTCCCGCAGTTCGAATGCACGAGTCAGCGCCTCGATACTGGCCTCATTCCGTCCTAGGAACGGCAGCACATTGCCGAGCTTCCGGTACGCCATGGCAAAGTTGGTATCCAGGGAGACGGCTTCTTCCAGAAGCGGCACGGCGCGCGCAGGGGCACCGGCGTGCTCGTCGACGTACACGGCACGGGTGTACTTGCGTAACGCTTCGAGCGACGAGGTGGTAACGCGGCTCAAGGCTGGGCTGGCTCGAACATCTTTGAGCGACTCGCCAATTCGCGCGCGTAACTTGGCTGAGAGCTCGTCGATGGCAAAGATCAACTCGGTATTGTCCTTCGCGCTCGCACGCTCAGCAGCGAGCAACGCGCCGTCCCCCGGTGAGATCAGCCGGGCCAAGAGCAAGTAACCGCTTCCGGCCGGGGACACTTCGCCGGCCAGGACCGCCTTCAGTCCTTCCCGTTCGGCTACCTGTCGGGCCAATGCCTCGTTCAACACGGTGTCTGGATCGACCACCATTCGCTTTAGCGCCGCAGTTACCGTCGCAGGGTCGATCAGTCGGACTACCCGCGACTGTGAGAGGTCGATGCGTAGGCCATTGGTGATCGTCGCGGCGAGCGTCGGATCCGACGTCTGGTTTTCAAATTCCGCCAAGAGAATCGGGTCCCGCGATTGCAAGACCCCCTTCGCCATCAAGGTCCCCACCGGCCCGATGCCGAGGGAGCGCATCGCCATGAACGCGGCCGTCACCAACCCCAGGCCGACAAACGCTAGGCCACCACCCTGCAACGCCCGCCGCCAATTCAACCACCGATGTTGCCGGCTGGCACGCGCCGCGCGTTGCCACTCCGAAAACGCTGTCGACACGATGATTGGCAGCCCGATGACGAGCAATCCAATAGCCGCACGAAGCACCCAATCGGGCAGACCAAGTTGCACCATGATGAAGTACACGGCACCTACAATCGCGAGCGACACGAGTCCAAACAGCGCCGCCGCGGTGACGGGGTGATTCACGCGCGTCAGCGGACCCGTAGCGCCTGTGGCCTGGTGAGCCAAGGCCTCCGCAAACGCCGCTGCCGAGTCGTAGCGATCAGCCGGGGACATCGCGAGCGCCTTTGTCACCACGTCGCCGAGGGCCTCCGGTACCTCGACACGCCGTGTCGTTACGCGGGGCGGCGGTTCCGTAATCCGTTTCCCGATCACGGACTGTCGGTTATGGCCCGTAAACGGCGGCTCCCCCGCCAGCATCTCGAACAACACACATCCCAACGCGTAGACATCAGTCCGCGCGTCCAGCGTTCGTTCCCCCTTGGACTGCTCCGGACTCATGTAATCCGCGGTCCCCAGCGACTCGCCCGCTTCGGTCAACCGCGTATCGGTGGCGGCGTCCATCGGCAACGCGATACCGAAGTCCGTCACCATCGCCTCGCCCTCGTGCAGCAAGATATTTTCGGGTTTGATATCCCGATGAAGCACGCCTTGGCGGTGCGCATACTCGAGCGCTTCGGCGATCTGTTGTGTCAATCGAACGGCGTCGTCAATGGCGAGCTGGCGGTCGCGGTCCAATCGTACGCGCAACGATTCTCCTTCCACCACCGGCATCACGAAATAGAGATATCCATCGGCCTCACCGGAATCATGCAGCGCGAGAATGTGTGGATGATTGAGTTGGGCAACGAGCTTGATCTCGTGGAGAAATCGCTGCGGCCCCAACGCCTCGGCAAACTCCGGCTTCAGAACCTTGAGCGCGACTTTGCGCTGGTGCTTTAGGTCCTCGGCGAGATACACCGTCGCCATGCCGCCGACGCCGAGTGGGCGCTCGATGCGGTAGCGGTCGGCGAGTGCGGTGACCAGAGGCTGGGGGGCGGTCATAGCTTGCGATTCGCGATCGGCGATTAGCGCTTGGCGATTCGTACGGTCAAAATGTGCGCTCCGGCGCCCCACTCCGCAATCACCTGCGGGTTGGGGATTCACCGCGGAAACCCGTCCCGGTCGTCCACTCGAGGGTTCTTTAGCACAGTGCCGCGTGGTTTGGATGACGCTGCTACACCTCGTGAAGGCGAGCATAGCGAATGCGCTATTGCACCGCTCGGCCGAGGAGAGCCACATTATGGGTATGCCAGCCCCAGAGGAGATTACCACTATCGAGGAGCTGCTCGCGCTCCCAGAAGACCACATGCGGCACGAGCTGCTGGATGGCGAGCACGTCGTGACGCCGGCACCCGCTTTTCGACACCAAGAGATTCTCGGTAAGCTCTACGATGTCCTGCGGCCGAGCGTAGGTGACCGGAACGACCTACGCTTGTTGTGGAGTCCCGCTGACATCTACCTCGGACCCCGGACGTTGGTGCAACCCGATCTGTTCATCGCCAGGGTTCCTGATGCCGAGGTCAGTCCCACATGGCGTGACGTCCCGGCCCCGCTGCTCGTCGTCGAAGTGATCTCACCGTCCACAGCATCGCGGGACCGCGGCAAGAAGCGCCGCCTCTATCTCGCCGCCGGAGTCGAGGAGTATTGGATCGTCGACGTCGACGCGCGGCTCATCGAGCGCTGGCGCCAGGGAAACGATCGGCCGGAGATTGTGGATGGGACCCTGGAGTGGTCGTTGAGCACCGGAGTATCCGGCCGGATCGAGCTTCCCTCGCTCTTCGACCGAATACAGGGGAAGCCGTGATTTCCCGATCTCGGTGGTGAATCGACGATCCCGACCATCGCATCAGCGTGCGCGCGGCGCTCTGACCGCCGTTCCCGGCTGAACTCCAGCGACCAACTCGCCTTGCTCAACGACGACCACGCCGTTCACCAACACGTACGGGATGCCGGCTGATGGGACCGTCGCATCGAGGTACGTAGCCCGGTCGATCACCGTTTCCGGGTCGAACAGGGTGAGATCGGCATCGGCGCCCACCTGCACGCGCCCTTTCTGCCGCATGGCGGGAACGCGCGCCTCGAGACGGCGGGCGGGCTCCAGTGTCATGCGGCGTAGTGCATCCTTTAGGTCGACCAAACCCACATCTCGCACGTAGCGACCCAACACCTTTGCATAGGTGCCCGAGGTTCTCGGGTGACCGCGGCCGTCGACAATGAAACCGTCGCTTGCAATCATCACCAACGAATCCCCAATCGCCGCACGGGTCAGTTCTTCCGTGCGACTGTGGATGATTACCTCACCACCCTGCTGGCGATACCTGGCAAACGTCTGACGTGTCAGACGCTCACCCGTTTCGACCCATTGGTGTTGCCCGAAGCGCACGTCGTCCCAGGTCTCCCAGTCGTCGAACAACGCGCTCTCTATCATCGTCATCCCCGCGCTGTATGGATACGCCTCGGTGGTCACATCCTGTCCACTGGCGGCCGCCTCTCGAATAACGTCGATGAACTCGACCGTCTCGTCGCCGCCGCTGGAATTGGCATGCACCACGTGCAATGCGACACCCGCGCGGTCAGCCGCATCGATGGTTTCGCTCAAACCCGCCACCCCCCCACGTACGTGCACATGTGCCGACGCGTCATTAGCTGCGGCGACCCGAAACATCTGTTCTACCTCCGCCATGGTTGCAGCCGGGGTGTACGCCGTGCCAAATCCCACCGCGACGGCGCCCTGACTCAGTCCTTCCTCGATGCGCCGCGCCATCTCTGCGATCTGGTCGTCCGTTGCGGGTTCGTGGCCGCCGGGGCCACTCGGCAAGAAGTCGCCCTCGTCGCCCATCACGATCATCCGTACGCGAATGTGGCCGATGCTCACGCCATAGTTCACGCGCTGGCCGCCTTCGCGTTCGGCGTACCACGCGTCTACGTCGCCGGTTCCCACTTCCAGCTCGAACGCCGAGGTGACCCCATCCCGCACCATAAGCCGGTAGGACTCGTCATTCTGGCCGTGTTCGTGCAGATCGATGAATCCGGCTGAAACGACGAGCCCCGTCGCATCGATGATCCGCGCACCCGACATTTCATCGGCGTGAATAGCCGCGATGTGACCATCCCGAATGCCGACGTTGGCGATTTCGTCCCGATCGGATTCGACATCGATCACCCGTCCGCCTTCGATCACGACGTCGAACGGGCCGGTGTCTCGACCTCCGCAGCCAAGCATGAAGAAGAGACTCATGGTGGCGAGCGCTGCGGCTCGTCTCGGATACGTCGTCGGGTTCCTCATCTGTTACCGTTCGATGCCGGTTGGAAGTTCATCTCGGAAAGATTGCCAACCACTCCCTATTGCCGAACGAATCTCAACTCGCCCACCACCATGTCTTGATCGAATGGACTCTCGGTGGCCGGTGCGATCGGCTGCGGTGGGTTGGTTGCGGCATTTGGCGCCGTATAAATCATGCCGCTGTCTGTGCCCGCATCGTACACCACAAGCGGCACGGTCACGTTGTCGCGCCACTGGCCGTTTTCCCTGAGGTTCAACGCTCTCACACCCACAAACCAGTCCGGGCTCGGCGCGAGCATCGACGTCAAGGTCACCAGGGAAAAGTCGGAGTGGATCTCAAACGTCAGCTCTACCGACCCAGGTGACCGGCCGATTCCGCCGCCGGACAGCACGCTCCGGGCGGTGCCGAGGGTGATGAGATCGTTGACCTCACCCTCCAGTGCGGTCTTAGAACCGAGTTCGGCCATGTTCTTGATACCGGTTGATGCGGTCGCTCCGGGTTCCCACAAAATGGCGTTACCGTTGTGCGTTCCGCCGATCAGCCCGGAAAAGTGTGGATTGCTCGGGAACGAGGTGGGATGTGTGGACGCGCTCCAGGTCGCTTCGAACGTGACCGTGTACGTCGCCGTACCCTCCGTGCCCGTGTCGTTCACAGGGTCCGTTGGTCGATCCGCTGCTGACCTGCAGCCGAGCAGTATTCCAGCGAACATTGTGCCGAGGGCAAGCGCGCGCGTCGTCATGTGTCAATTGTTGATGATTTGTCCACCTTTTATTACCACGTCAACGTGTCTGAGTACCGCGATGTCAGTGAGCGGATCCCCTCGGACTGCAATGATGTCCGCCAAACTCCCTGGCGCAATGGTGCCCAGATCATTTCGGTTGAGGAAGCGTCCGGGCCAGAGCGTCGCCGCCTGAATAACCTGCATGACCGGAACGCCGAGTTCCACCCACTTGGCCATCTCCCTCCACGTGCTGTCGGTGTGGAACATCGACGGGATTCCGGAATCGGTGCCGATCAGGAGTCGTACCCCCGTGTTTCGGATTTGGTTGAACTTGTGCGGCAGGATGGGAATACGGCTCGGGAAGAGCGCGTAGTACGGGAGCCGAGGGATGTGTTCCAATGACGCTCGGATCTCATCAGCCATTGCATCCGGGATTCCCACACGCCAGGAAGGATCGTCTAACCGCTCGGGAAAGACCTCTCCGGTGTACTGCATCACGTAGAGCGGCGAGATCGTCGGTGTCCAATAGAGCGACGTGTTCCGCTCGGCGAGTCTCTGCAACACGTCCTCGGCGTAGCCCGGGGCCGTCCCCAGTCCAGTGTGCTCGAAATTGTCGATACCGTGGTCCAGCCCGACACGGATCTCCCCCATGCGGTGGGCGTGTGCGACCACCGGAATGTCGGCTTGGTGTGCGGTGTGGACGATGGCGGACACCTCGTTCGAAGTGAGCTGGTCCTGATCGATCAGCTTGATGACGTCCACACCCGCATCGATGAGGCGTTGCGTCTTTGCGGCCGCGTCGTCCGGTCCGTCCACGCCCCAACGGTAGTCGGCTTGCCACGGCTCGTACGGAGCCCGCTGGAGGAACGGACCCGAGATGAAGAGACGTGGGCCCGGGATCTCACCGGTGGCGATCCTTCGCCTGGTGGTCACCAGAGCATCGAGCGGGCCACCCAAATCCCGCGCGCAAGTTACTCCGGCGTGCAGCAGCTGTTGCGCGGCGATGGCCATGACCTCTTCGTTTTGATCTCCGTACAGCTCGTCCCACCGTGCGTAGTCACCGTGCCCCAAGATTTGGAGATGGACGTGCATGTCGCAGAGACCGGGGAGGACCGTCATGCCGTTGGTATCGATGACTCGAGCTCCAGTCGGAACGCTCACCTCGGACGCGGGGCCAACCGCTACAATGCGTTCCCCGGCCACGAGCACCACTCCGTCTTCGACCGGTGGCCCGCCGTAGCCGTCGATGACGCGACCGCCCACCAACGCGAGGTCGGCTTCTTGTGCGACGGCTGTTGTTGCGAGCGTGGACAAGAAGATGAGTGTCGCAACGATACGCTGCCCCCGAGATCTACCAGAACAAGGACCGCTCCGTGCGCAACAGAGGATAGACCTACGGCTACGTTTCACGCCAAACGTCGCGTTCAATGACATCCGTATTCGCCACTCTTAAATTTGTTCTTCAACGCTTCAAACGAATTCGCGACCACGATCGATTCCTCGGTTTCGACGCCCTCACTTCGATCCCGAATCATCGGGAGCCGCTGTTCGTTGGGTCCGATCGAGGTATGTGAACGATCAGATCCATCCAAATCTACGATCTCCAATCTGCACTCTGCAATCATCACAGATCGCCATCGGAAACGTCGAGCTTCAGTCCAGTTTACTTCGGTGCGATCAACGTCTCAAAGGGCGCGTACCCTCGTAGCGGCGCCAGCTCCGGCGCATCGCGAAGCCAAGCGTCCGTATTCGAGTAATAAACTCCATCTCTTTCGAAGTACGCTTGGAGGTGCGCGACCGCCGCGTCGCGATTCCGCCCGACTGCGGCGACGAACGCACGCGCCCGTAACGCGGTGGTGCCCGGGAGACTAGCGAGTTGACGGTCCACCCTATCGGCTTCGGCGCGCCGCCCCAGCCGGACCAAGGTCGTTCCGTATGATTGCAACGCTGTGACTGAAGGGTTCTCTGCTGAAACGAGGCTCGCGAGTATCAGCGCAGCCCGGTCGTATTGGCCGGTGTAATAGTACGCCCGGGCCGCCTCCAGCGAATCCGCTTCTGGATGTTCATCGAACCACGCGGCTCCTCGCCGCGCCATCGCGCTGGCTTCCTCAACATACCCCTGCCGGCTCAACTCAAAAGAGGCCCGGATGGGAATCGACCCTACAGGCTCGTTCTGCGGCGGCAGATTGAACGCCACGTCGACGAGCGAGTCCATTTCCGCAAATCGCCTCATAGCTGCCAACGCGCGCAGTTCCGCCACGATCAATCCCTGGTGCGTGGGGAACCGTTGTCTCCCGTCACGCGCCATCGCCAACGCCTCCTCATGGTCATCCGTGAGGTAATAGACCATCGTCCGTATGGTCCAGAGCGGAGGCCAGTGCTGAAAACACCTGGCTATCTCCATGGGTATCGCTGACGACGTATCGGCCGCAACCCGCGCGCGACTAATCTCGTTGACCTCAATAGCGCGGAGCGCGAGGTGATACCAGGAAATGCCAGAAGAGAGGTGGAAGACCGCTTCGCCAGCTCGATGCCGTTCGATGGCTCGATCCGCCGACTGCCAGTCATACCGGGCGCGCTCGTAGTCCGTCATGCGCGGAGTGAGCCGCCGGTGCGCCGCAATCAGGGAATCGCGGCGCGCATTGAACCGACCGATGTTGCTGTGGGCGGAGATAACCAGCCCGTACACGGGGATGTAATCTGGCGCCAACTCGAGCGCAGTCTCTCCATGCCGTATGGCTGCCTCATAGTCTTGCTCACAAAACGCCTGGGCCGCAGCCGAGAAGGCTCTGTACGCATCTAGATTGGGCGGAAGAGACATTATTGCCGGATTGAAGATGACTGAGATTTGTTGACTGCTCAATCGCGCTACTGCCGCCGCCGCCACCCGTTCGGCAACGATACCTACCACCGCGTCGATCGAATCCGCCGAGCCATCGAT
>JBFIZG010000115.1:0-9500 GCA_041604955.1 Gemmatimonadales bacterium
CCTCGGGGAAAGGGGAGGATTCGATACCTAGTATCGTTTCCTCACCCAGTGCGTCTCCCTCGGCCGGAAAGGAGAGGATTTGATACCTAGTATAGTTTCCTCAGGTAGGATATCAGGAGAGGTGTAGTCCATGTATCGATCTCCCGTTCCCAATGCTCAAGCAACTCGTTTGGGGGGACGACTCGATCTGGTGTGGCAATCGGCGCCCCCGAGAGATGAGCTCGGGCGAGAATCTCGATGAGCGTCGAGGGCTCGCCGGTCGGGTCGCGGAAACCCGCAGCGCTCAACGATCAGGACCGGCTCGGTATCGAGGCTGCGCTCGCCGAAGCGCGTAGGGCGGCCGCCGCTGGCGAGGTCCCGGTCGGCGCGGCCGTCGTCCACGAGGGTCGCGTGATCTCCCGGGCGCACAATCAAACCGTCGCCAAAAAAGACCTCACGCAACACGCGGAGCTAATCGCCATTCACGCTGCGCTCGACATGCTCGATACCGATCGTCTGAGTGACGCCTCGCTCTACGTCACGTTGGAGCCATGCGCGCAGTGTGCCGGTGCAATCGTGTTGACGCGGATCGCCCGCGTCGTGTTTGGCGCCTACGATCCCAAAGCCGGTATGGCTGGAAGTGTCGAGGACATTCTTCGACATCCGCGTCTCAATCACCGGCCCGAAGTGCGTGGCGGCGTTCGGGAAGAAGAGTGCGGCGCGCTGCTCAAGAGTTTTTTCGAAGACCGGCGTTGAATCCCGGCCGCAACGTCCCCCCTTGTCAAGGAGTTTCCGACTGTTCCTCGGCGCGGACCTGTGCGGCATTCTCGAGCCCTCCCCCGCTCACGCAACCGTGCATGAGTCGTTTCGGGTGCATGTGACGTTCCCCCGTGTCCGCACAACTTCCCGTCCTTGGTCAGAATCTCGACCATCCGATGACGATTCTCCATCGTCCTCAAGTGCATATCCTTCATTGTCTTAAGGACGGTCCGGGCGAACTCGTCCGGTTTCCTTCCGCTTCGGCATTCGCGGTGTAGATTACCGCCTCATTGGTATCTCACCCGTGTGGCGCCGGGCCGTTCGGGGTTCCCTCCCAGAACACCGTCAAGCCAGGACCATGCGGCATTCGAAATGTTCGAATGATGCGCGCGCTCTAGGGGCGTGTGTCTCAATTGCTTTCCATGATGCCAAACCTACCACGAGGAGGTATGCATGCCGGGCTTCTCGTGACTGCGAAGAACGTGGATTGCGCTAAGGAATCATCTGACGTTTTCACTTCAACAGGGGTAATTACCGTGCGAACCAAACTGGTTGGTTTGTTGCTGAGTTTCCTGGCACTCGCGCTCATGGTGATCGTAGCGCCAGCGGATGCTCACGCGCAGCAGACTGGGGTGATCAACGGTCGCGTGACCGACGCGAACACCGGTACCCCGCTGCAAGGTGCCCGCATCTTCGTCGAGGGCACGAACCGCCCGCCCGCGCTGAGTGACGATGAGGGGCGCTACCAGATCCGATCCGTCACCGGAGGACGCGCGACAATTCGGGTGGTCATGATCGGGTACTCGTCCCAGTCCGCGGCTGTTGCAGTCGCCGGCGGGGCAGGACTCGCGGACTTCCAGCTGACACCCGTGGTCGTCAACCTCGACGAGATCGTCGTCACGGCCACAGGTGAGCAGCGCCGCAGGGAAATTCCCAACGCTATTGCCAGCGTGAACGCGGCAGACATTGCCAGAGAAGCCATGCCGACGAATGTCGGGAGCCTCATTCAAGGCCGCGCCTCGGGCGTGCAAATCTTGAATGCGAGCGGAACGGCGGGCACGGCTCAACAGATCCGGATTCGTGGATCCAGTAGCGTGTCGCTGACCAACGAGCCGCTGCTCGTGGTGGACGGCATTCGCGTCGATAACGACCCGAGCAGCACAGGATTCGGTACCGGCGGACAACAGGTCTCCCGCATGAATGACTTCAATCCCGACGAGATCGAGAGCATCGAGATCGTCAAGGGGCCATCGGCCGCGGCGCTCTTTGGAACTGCGGCGGCCAACGGCGTCATCGTCATCAAGACGAAGCGTGGGCGTGTCGGGGCGCCAGTGTGGAACGCGTATGTCGAACAGGGTCTGGTGCAGGAGACAACCGAATGGCCGTTCAACTTCCGTGGTCTCGACGGCACCGGTGGCACCTGTCGTCTGAACGACGTGGCCAACGGAAATTGTACTCAGACGAACCTGCAAATGGCCCAACCGCTCCGGAGCCCGAACACCGCGCCCTTCAAGGACGGAAGCCGGCGGCAGTATGGCTTGAATGTCTCCGGTGGCACCGAAGACGTGCAGTACTTCGTGGCGGGTGAATGGGAACTCGAGACCGGGATCTACGGGCTGCCGAGCCGCTCGCGTGACTCGATCTTGGACGTGGCCGGTTGTGCAACCGCCACGGACGTCGGCGAATGCGAAAAGAACGCCATTCCGAAGTTTGTCGAAAACCCCAACCGGCTCGAACGGGCACACTTTCGTGCCAACCTCCAGGCGCGGCTCGGTGAGGACGCCAACATCCGGGTGTCGACGGGCTACGTCAGCTCGGACACGTGGCTGCCGCAGAACGACAACAACTCTCTCGGGTTGTTACCCAGCGGGTTGCTAGGTCTGTCCGACAGTACTGCCGATGGCGGCTGGGGATTTCAGGCACCCGAGCACATCTTCTTTCTCGAGGGCAAACAGGGGCTGGAACGGTTTACGGGCTCCGTGAATGCCACGTGGCGTCCGACCACCTGGCTCGAGGCCCACACCACGTTTGGCCTCGACAACTCGGCGCGGAGCGACATCCAGTTTCAAGCGACCGGTACAGGACCGTTCTCTGGTACGAGACGGCAAGGGAACCGCACGTCGGATCGAACAACGGTCATCCAGTATTCGGCGGACGCGGGTCTCACGGCGCAGTACAGGCTGACGGACGATATCACCGCACGGACCGCCGCCGCAGTACAGTACAATCGCAGCAACTTAGAACAAGTCGAGACGACCGGTCAGATCCTGGCCCCGGGGTCGGGCTCGAATAAATCGGCGTCGACCCAGTTCATCGACGAAGACTTCATCGAAACGATCACGCTGGGCTCCTATATCGAACAGCAGTTCGGGTTCAGGGAGCGGTTATTTGTCACCGCCGCAGTCCGGGGTGATGACAACAGCGCCTTCGGCCAGGATTTCAGTCTCACCATCTATCCCAAGTTCGGCGCCTCGTACTTGCTGATCGACGAGGGGATCGGGGTGATCGACAACCTCCGGTTCCGAGGCGCGTTCGGAACCTCAGGGCAGCAGCCCGGGTCGAACGACGCGCTCAAGTTCTTCGCCGGCACCGCCATTGTCGATGACCAAGGCGAGCAGGTGGGTGTGTCGATCCAGGGTGCCGGAAACGTGGATCTCAAGCCCGAACGTTCACGCGAGTGGGAACTCGGGTTTGAATCCGGATTGTTCGGTGGGCGTGTCGGGTTCGAAGCCACCTACTATCGCCGAACCACCACCGACGCGTTGATCTCGCGCCGCCTGGCGCCGTCAATTGGTCTGACGCAGACACGGTTCGAGAACATCGGAAAGACTCGGAACCAAGGTGTCGAGGGTCTCATCAATGCCTCGATCTTCGACAACCAGAACCTGACGTGGGACGTGACGCTCTCGGGCTCGACCAATGACAACGAAATCGTCGAGCTGGGGGAAGGCGTCGAGCCAATCGTGTTCGGCAGCCAAAAGCACACCGAAGGCCGCCCGCTTGGCGCGTGGTTTGACGAGGATTTTGAGTTCAGTGACGCGAACAACGACGGCATCATCAGTCAAGACGAGTTGAACTTCGACCTCGACGGCGACGGATCGACCGATTCGACGGTATTCTTGGGATACCCAATTCCGCGCTACGAGGTCTCACTATACAACGCACTTACGTTCCTGAACGGCCGCGTGCGTTTGAGCGGGCTGTTTGATTACCGTGGCGGACACAAGAAGTACAACCTCACCGAGGCGTTCCGCTGCGGGTTCAACATTTGTCGAGGGCTGAACGACCCCGATGCATCGCTCGAAGAGCAGGCGAATGCGCAGACACGGCGATCCGGCGTCAGTACGGCTGCCGGATATCTCGAGCCGGGATGGTTTATCAAACTGCGCGAATTGTCTCTCACGTTCTTCATTCCCGACGACTGGGCGCAGAAATTCCGTATGGATCGGATGAGTCTGACGCTGACCGGTCGCAACCTGGCCACGATCACCGATTATCAGGGATCCGATCCGGAGGTCGAACAGTTCTCCGGAGCGTTTGGGAGTCGCGACTTCCTCACCCAGCCGCAGGTTCGCTATTGGGTCGCGCGCCTCAACCTGACGTTCTAAGGGAACGGAGATATCAACGATGACTGAGAAAACAATGATGCAACACGGTGGCGACCGCCGAAGAATGTTCCGACTGATGCTCGCGACCGCGGCGCTCGCTCTGCCATTGTCGGCGTGTGAAAACGTCCTGGAGGTCACGGATCCGGATATCGTGACCCCGGACAACCTCGTCGACGAAGTGGGCCTCCAGACGCTCAGAAACGGCGCGTTGGGGGAGTTCACGTTGGCGTACTCCGGTGGCGGGCAGACGGATAACATCATCTCGACCACCGGACTCATGACCGACGAGTGGATGCACTCGGGAACCTTTACGACCAGGTTCCAGATGGAAGTACGCAACATGCCGGATGACAACGGGTCGCTTGCGGGCGTGTTCCGCCGTCTGCAGCAAGCCCGCAACTCGTTGGAATCCACGGCGAGCAAGCTCCAGGCGGGCACGAACGCCGCGACTGACGGCCGCATTGCGGAGATGCTCATGTACGCCGGGTTCACGTATCTGGCGTTCGGAGAGAATTACTGCAACGGCGTTCCATTCAGCCTCCAACCCGAAACCGGCGAGACCGAGTTCGGATCGCCGGAGACCAACGTGCAGATCTTTGACCGTGCGATCGCGCGATTCAATTCGACGTTGGCCGAATCGGCTGCCTCTGATGACGTCGCGAACGCGGCCCGGGTTGGCCTTGGAAGAGCGCTCGTCAACAAAGGTGACTATGCCGCCGCTGCGAGTGCCGTAGCGTCGGTGGCCGACGGTTTCGTGAAGGTTCATAACCACTCGTCAAACAGCGCCAACCAGCGTAACTCGATCTTCGAATACAACGTGCGGATCGGTCGCTGGTCGCTGGGGGACAGCGAGGGTATCAACGGACTGAACTTCCGGACCGCTGGTGACCCGCGGATCCAGTCGGCATTGTGCGAGGGATGCGCGTTCGACAAATCCGAACAAGTTCCCGGAACGCCAAACCTCACGGATAACTGGTGGCTCACCAACTACACGACGCGGGACGATCCGGTGCGCTTAGCCACGGGAATCGAAGCTCGTCTGATCGAGGCCGAAGCGTTGCTGAGCGCGGGCGATGCCCCGGGGTGGCTGGCCAAACTAAACGGTCTCCGGGCCCAATATCCGGCGTTGGCCTCCATCGTCCGTGGGGATCCCGCGGGAACACTGGCGCCGCTGGCAGATCCCGGTACGCTCGACAGCCGGATCGATCTCCATTTCCGCGAGCGCGCGTTCTGGCTCTTTTCTACGGGATCGCGCCTGGGCGACATGCGTCGTCTCATTCGGCAATACGGGCGGGACTCCGAAACGGTCTTCCCGACCGGGCCGTATTGGAAACCGGGTGCAAACTACGCGACGGACGTGAATCTGCCGGTTCCGCTGGACGAAGAGAACAACCCGAACTTCACGGGTTGCCTCGATCGGAATCCGTAGCGACCAACGCCCGGCACGTTCGAGCGGAATGCCAGGGGAGGCGGCCCGAGCGGGTCGCCTCCTTCGCGTTGTTTGATTCGGAGTGCGCTCTCGAGGAATCGTCGGTGAGACTACAGGCCGCAGAGTTGTCCTGCGACCGTAAACACTTCGGTCGCGCTCTTGGGATCGCCCGGCGTGGCTGGCGGACCGAACTCAACCGTCGCGGCCAGATCAATTGGTTGCTCGCCAGCCATCCCAGCGAACAGGCCGGTGCCCGAAACGATTGTCATACGGACGTTGAACTTGAATTGCTCTGGCTCGAGTGTTGGTTCCATGAACACGTCATCACGGCTCAGAAACCCGTCGCCGTTCGGCCAGACGAACTGATACTGCGTCGAGACGTTCATTCCGCCGTTTGGCGCGTCGAACATCTCGAAGAAGTAGATTCCGACCTGGGCAGGCCGCACCTCGTCGTTGAAGCGAAACGTGCCGTCACCCATCAGTTTGTCGCGGTCTCCAACGGTCGAGCCGGAACCACTGATGCTGATACATTGGAAATTGGGATCGGGACCATTCACTCCGGAGTCGGAGGAGCAAGCGATCTGGAAGGCGATGCAACCTACCAAGCAGACGGCGATCGGTGTGGAATGAGTGCGCATGCAGACGTCCGGTTCGTTTCTCCGGTAAAAGTTAGGGGATGGCAGGGGAGATGCCAGGGCTAGGCCAACCCGGCAACAGGGCGCCCAGACGGCCGGTTGGGCTGCGGCTTGCTGCGCGCCCCGGACTGTCATTCGTGGTGGTCTGCGTCGCGGCCTGTGGGGAGTCCATAGCGCCCACCCAGGGTCCCGAACAGCCGCCTGTGCTCACGGCCCTGGCGTTTACCTCACTCGCTGCCGGAGACGACCACACGTGCGGGCTCACGGTAGACGGAGCGGCGTATTGCTGGGGTGGGAACGAGGTGGGCCAACTCGGCGACGGCGTCGTCAGTGACTATCGAAATCTTCCCGTGATGGTGGCCGGTGGGATCTCGTTTGCGTCGCTTACGGCGGGCGCGTTTCACACATGCGGGATTGCGGTGGATGGAAGCGCCTATTGTTGGGGGTTCAACGTCACCGGGCAGATCGGTGACGGCACCCGCGCGCACCGAAATGTGCCCGTCGGAGTGACGGGTGGCCACACCTATACGGCTCTTGCCGCCGGCGGAGGGTACACCTGCGGTATAACGCCCGACGGCACGGTGTACTGCTGGGGAGCGCGCGGGAACAGCGAGCTCCCGGATGATTCGACCACGAACAGTCTCGTGCCAGTTGCTGTCGACGAGGACCACGCGTTCGCGTCCATTGGGGTGGGGGCGGACCACCGCTGCGGCATCACTGCCATGGGGACCGCCTACTGTTGGGGTGCCGGGAACAACGGCCAATTGGGGCATGGCGAGACCAAGAGCAGCAGCGTACCGATTTCCGTGATCGGTCAGCTGCGGTTCGGCGCAATCGTCGCCGGCGACACGCATTCCTGTGGTCTCACCCTCTCCGGCGCCGCGTACTGCTGGGGGCTGAATGTTGCGGGCCAGCTCGGGACGGGAACACCAGACAGCAGTCACGAACCGGTGCTCGTAGCCGGCGGACTCACGTTTCTCGCGTTGGATGCGGACGGGGACTACACGTGCGGGCTCGTAGCTGGTGGAAAGGCCTATTGCTGGGGAATCAACGACATGGGGCAGTTGGGCGACGGCTCCACCGTGAACCACGATGTGCCGGGGCCGGTCACAGGGGGATTCGAGTTCGTGTCGCTCCGTGCGGGAAGGTTTCACGGGTGTGGGCTCACGGCGCGTGGGGCTGCCTACTGTTGGGGATTCAATCAATTCGGGCAACTCGGAGATGGGTCCAACGTGGATAGCAGCGTGCCCGTGCTGGTTGGCACAGTCGCGTTTGTGCGGAATTAGCGAGCGACAACCAGATGCTCGGTGAAAAGCGCGGGCTGAAGTGTCTGGCAGCGCTTTTGCTGTGCGCGTTGGGGTGCGGAGGCGAGCCGGTCGTTCCGGCCGATGTCGACGTGCGTGATTTGTTTAACCTCACGCCGCTTGGTCCAATCCCGTATCCGCCCGACAATCCGCGAACCGAGGAACGCATCCATCTCGGTCGGCTCTTGTTTTTCGATCCGATCCTGAGCGGAGAACGAGACGTTGCGTGCGGGACGTGTCACCATCCGGACTTTGGCTTTGCCGACGGGCGACAGTTCGGCGCCGGCGTGAGCGGTGTCGGTCTCGGTCCCGGCCGGGTGCTTTCGGTTTCGACAGTGAGCGGGAACCCCATCTCTCTTGAGTCCCGCAATACCCAGACGGTCTTGAACACGGCATACGCCGCTGATGTAACCGGTGCGCCATCGCCTATCGCACCGATGTTCTGGGATGGCCGGGCAGTGGGCTTGGAAGGGCAGGCAATTATCCCCATTGCGTTTCGGGTGGAGATGCGGGGAGACGCGTTTCCCGGCACCGACGCCGAGGCCGCCGCGGTAGCCGTTGACAGCATCGTTCAGCGGCTACGAGCGATTCCGGAATATGTCCAACTGTTTGCCACCGCGTTCCCGGACGACGTCGGAAGCCCGGATACCTTCGCCGTCGTCAACGGATCAACGCTGGCGCGCGCGATTGCGGCGTATGAGCGGGAACTCGTGACTGCGGACAGTCCCTACGATCGGTTTCTGAACGGCGACGATGCGGCCCTCTCGCCAATAGCGCGACAAGGCCTGGAACTCTTCTTTACGAAGGCCAAATGCTTCATCTGTCATCGCGGCCCCATGCTCAGCAACTACCAGTTTCTCGTGACGGGTGTGACACAGGCGGGCGTGGGGAAAACGGTGATACCCGGCGACGACACCGGTCGCGAGGAGCACACGGGCGATCCGGACGATCGCTACGAGTTTCGAGTACCGACCCTCAGGAACGTGGACCGCACCGCACCGTACATGCACTCCGGCGTGTTTACCGACCTCGAAGAGGTCGTCCGATTCTATAATGATGGAGCGCGCCCGAGACACGCACGCGTTGCGGACGACATGTTGGAAGTCGTACTTCGTCAGCCCCTCGGCCTCACCGACCCGGAGATCGCGGCACTCGTCGCGTTTCTCCGCTCGCTCACGGGAGAGGGAAGTGATCTGGACTCAGTGTTGATGACCGTCCCGGCGACGGTTCCAAGCGGCCTCGCCCCGGTGTTTGGCCTCAGTGAGACGACGTCGCATCCCTAACGAGACGCGAACCCTTCACCTACGGACGTCGACGGCGAGTACCTGTCGTTTCTGCGGTCCGGTCGAGCTGCGGCTAGCGGACCAGTGATGTATCCGGCGGAATGGAATCTTTTTTGGGGACCGTGTCCACGTCGAAGAAGGGATTGAGTCCCATCCCGGTCTCGATCAGAATCACTCCCGCGGCGGCGTTCGTGCCGTAATACGTCGTGCCGTCCGCGCCGCCGAGAACACGAATGTTGTCAATGGTATGCGCCGGGATGTATCGCAGCACGGAGATCTCGGCTATGCGAGCGCCATCGATATACACCTGCGGTTCCTCGATCAGCGTGATGCTTCCTTGTCCTCGATTGGATGACACACGAACGGGCTGTCCCCGGTATTCGCGGAAGTAATGACTCCGTACCGTGAATTTGAGAGCCTCCCACGCGGTAGACGCGCCGGTTTGTTGAATCTCGGCGGCCGAGATGACCTTACCGCGAGGATCGTCGCTTTCCGAACGGTCG
>JBFIZG010000116.1:0-9422 GCA_041604955.1 Gemmatimonadales bacterium
CAAGGCGTCGCGTGCGTTCACGGGCCGGTCGAAGATCGCCAAGGTGGAGGGCGCGTATCACGGCCTCTATGACTACGCCGAGGTGAGCCAGACCGCAAAGCCCGAGAATTGGGGACAGGTGGACGCGCCAACCAGTGTGCCCGTCGCCTACGGGACCCCACCGGCTGCGCTCGCCGACGTGATCGTGATTCCGTTTAACGACATCGAGCGGGCGTTGGCTATTCTCGACCGGCATAAGGGCGAACTGGCGTGCGTGCTGCTCGACCTGATGCCACACCGTATTGGACTGCGTCCCGCCAACCACGATTTCGTGACCGCGATCCGCGACTGGACCACGGCCGATGGGTCGTTGCTCGTGCTTGACGAGGTCATCACGTTCCGCTGCCACCATGGTGGCGCCGAGAACTGGTACGACTTGGACCCCGACCTGACGGCGCTCGGCAAGTTCATCGGCGGTGGCTTTCCGGTCGGCGCAATCATTGGGCGGGCCGAGGTGATGGAGGTCATGAACCCCCTCTGCGACCGCGTGCTGTTCCCGCATTCGGGCACGTTCTCGGCCAACCCCATCACGATGACCGCCGGACTGGCAACGATGGAGCTGTTCGACGAGGCTGCGGTGGAGCGGGTGAATGCGCTGACAGCGCGCGCGAGGGAGGGGATCGACGAGGCCATTCGGTCTACGAAGGTGCAAGCCTGCGTGACCGGCGGCGGCTCGTTGTTCCGCGTGCACTTCAAGGCGTCACCACCGACAAACTACCGCGAGGCGTTCGCGACCCCTGAGGAAAACCGTCAGTTGCACCTGCTGCTCGACCATCTCTTCAAGCAGGGGTTCCTGATGATCTACACGTGCACGGGGGCGGTATCGACCGTCATGGGCGAATCGGAGATCGACGCGCTCGTGGCCGCGTTCGAGAGCGGCTTCCGGAGGATCCAACAAGTAGCCTGATTCCCGCAATTTCGGAATGCGCCTGCTGTTTGTTGATCGTGCGGCAAACAACCATCCTTCTCTTCTAGCATCACTCCCCAGTTTCTGATCCGGACTGCAGACCCGATTGTCGCCTAGGTACGCACCCCTGCGTAGGCGTTTATGACGGCAAAAATCAGCAATCGCCCGATTGTGTCGACTGACCACGCGGGTCACCTTGCGGTTCTGTGCCCCGAGGAAGTGAAGCTGGTGGCCTACCCAGCTTCAGGACTAGTTTCACTTCAGCGCCGTAACGCATCGCGGATCAACAGTGGTTGCCATGGCGTCCGAATCACAGATGGACAATTCCTGTACCTTGATCGGTGAGTTCATCCATACAGCGAGACAAGCAGTAAACGACGAATAGGAGGGACAATCATGTACACGGCTCGTGGAGGATCGTCGCGTGGCATGCAGGGATCCACGGAAACACAGGTGGTGGTCAAATTGAAGACTAACAGCGTCACTCGGGGCGCCATGCGCGCCTTGGCCACCGAAGGCCGAGAGCCGTCGAAGAAAGGCGCCCTGGACAAGTGGCTGGCCAGCGATAAGCTGATGGCCATGGAACCGGTGTTTGGGAAAGCTCCGACCCGTGGGATGGCCAATTTTCGCCGCCTGGCGGTCGCCGCCGATGTGGAATCCGACAGCAAGCTGTCCGGGCTGAGTGTGCTGTCGCTACCGTCCACCCGTGACGCGAAAAAGGCCTGTCATGAGATACACAAGGATTCCTTGGTGGAATACGCCTACATTCCTCCAATGAAGTATGTGCTGTCACCTCGAAGGTCGCGGCGCAGCGATCCCCTGTCCAACCGGCAGTGGTTTTTGAGTGCCATCAACCTGTTTGCGGCGGAAAAATCCGCGCGTTTCGTTCCTGCGCGAAATGTCGTCGTTGCGGTGATCGACAGCGGGATCGATCCCGATCACCCCGACCTGCGGGGCATCCTCATCGATAACCGATCCTTCACCAGCGGATCGAAGAAAGACACCAGCGGCCACGGTACCCATGTCGCGGGTATCATCGCGGCCGTGAACAACAACCGGATCGGCGTCAGGGGCGTGACCAATTCGAGAAGGATCATGGCGCTGAAAGCGCTCGATCCCTATTCGGCGCCCGGGTACTACCGCGCCATTCGGCATGCCACCGACAATGGTGCGAAGGTGATCAACTTCAGCCTTGGGGGGGGCCACGATCCGACTGAGGAAACCCTGATCAAGCGCGCTCTCAACAAGGGCGTGGTGGTGGCGGCAGCCATGGGCAATGAGAAGCTCGAGGGTAACTCGCGCAGCTTCCCAGCCGCGATCGCCGGGGTGATTGGCGTCGGCGCCAGCACGGAAACAGACGGAATCGCCAATTTCAGCAACACCGGCACGCATATCGACCTGGTTGCGCCCGGCGTCAATATCTTCAGCACCGTCCCGACCTATCCCAGTGGCTTGGCCGATGGCACGGACTACGAAGCTTGGCCAGGCACGTCCATGGCCACGCCCCAGGTTGCCGCGGCGGCGGCTTTGCTATTGGCGAAGAAGCCCGGAGCGAGTCGGACGATGGTGCGAAAGGCGTTGGTCCGCGGTGCGGACAAGGTGCCGGGCCAAAAGCGCTTCAACGCCACCTTCGGGCACGGACGCCTGAATGTGAATGCCTCGTTGGGCCTGATTTAAGGAACGATGCGAAGTGAGTGACGCCCAGGTCATCATGGTGAAATTTCAGCGCGCCTCGCAAGGCTCCCGGCGTAAGAAAGAACTCGCCAAATGGATCGGCGAGTCGCTGGTCACGGCGGAGCCCCTGTTCCCCGACGACGAGGATGCCGAGTTGTCGACGCTCTACGCATTGCTGGTGAGAGGGGATCAGGACGCCGCTCGGATCATCGAGTTGCTACAGGAACAGGAGGACGTTGAATACGCGCATGTCCCCGGGGAGCGGCGACCGGCGAAGGAGTAGAACTGCCGTGGTCTACTGATTCTCCTCGAGTGCGGCGACTGCGTCGTGGAAGTGCGTCGAGCGGCGTATCGACTCGTATGGTAAAGGTGCGTGAAGCCCGGCGGGCCTATCGTCGCTATCATGCCTCGTGTTTCTGGTCGTATCGTCCCGAACTCGAGATCGGCATCGACGACGTGCCTTGGGTGGCTGAGCAGCTGATGAAACACGGCAACCGCGCCGCCTGGTTGATCGGAAAATCGCTGTGCCGCTAACGGACTTTCAGCGGACCATCCTGGCACTCCTCGCCGAAACGCGATCGCCCGACAGCTATCTCGCCGGTGGGACCGTGCTCCAGTTCTCTCCGAACTCAACCCGGTTTAGCAAGGACCTCGTTTTTTGCCATGACTCGGCTGAACGGGTGGCAAGCGCGTACGCGGAAGACAGCGACCGGTTGCGGGCGGCCGCGTTCAATGTCGAGGTGATCCTGAGCCAGCCGGGATTTGTCCGCGCGGTCGTGAGCCGCGACGACAACGCGACCCGAATCGACTGGGCGCATGATTCGGCCTGGCGCTTCATGCCCCCAGTGCGCGACGAACTGGGTGGGTTCTTGAAGCACGAGATCGACCTCGCGATCAATAAGACGCTCGCACTCGCCGGGCGGGATGTCGCCACACTTTGGCGCACCGGGCGGCGTCCTGCCGCAGCCGGCCGAGCGTTCGGCCTCGTAGCCGCGCGCCTACCTCGCTGGCGATCCCAGATACTCGTCCAGCCAGGCTAACGTCTCTTTGATGTACTCGGTTCTGGGAGGGATGTGATCGGTGTCGTACAAAACGAGGCGCTTGTGCTCCGTCGGGGTGCCGAGCAGGTCAAACATGGGCTTCACCTGCTCCTCGATGTCGAAGATGTTGTCGTACCGACCGTTCAACATTAAAGTCGGCGTTCTCACACGGGTCACGTAGTTGAGGTCACGGGCCTCCGGTCTGCCGTTTCCAAATAACCCTCCCGCGATCAAGACACTGGCGCCCACGCGTTCCTCGACTGCGGGAATGATCGCGCCCATCGTTCCTCCCCAACTCATCCCGTAGTACGCGAGTTTTTCGCTGTCGATGTCTGAGCGGCTCTCCAGGTAATCGACGCTCCGCCTGAAATCCTTCACGAGCTGGCTCACAAACTCAGAGTACCGAAACGACTCGGCTCCTTGATGCAGCGGCGCATACACGGGGTCTCCGCGCTCGAACGTCCCCTTGTAGACGGGATAGAGCACGGCCCGGCCGTTCCTCACCAAGAACGACAGGAACATCGAGAACTCGTAATAGTCCTCCAGCTCTTGGCTCGATCCCATCAAGACGGACGCACTCCCGGGGAAGTAAATCACCGTCTGGAACGGAGGCTGGGTGTTCGTAGGGAGAAAGAGATGTGCCAGAACCCGCTCGTCGCCATACGCCGCGTCAAAGCTCACCGTCTCGTGGATCCAGCCGGCCGGGTTCTCTTCCCGCTGCTCCAGCTGCGCGTTGAGCGTCATCTCGTCGTACGAGAATTGCTGTCGGTAGATATCGAATACCGCATCGACTACGGGCGCGTGCGCACGGAAATCGCGAGCAACCCCGATACGCGCCGGTGCGAGAACCGCGTCCGGTACTGCTGCTGAGTCGGGATAAACAGCCAAGCGAATCCCGTTTCGTGCAGAACGGTCCATGGGTGGTGCCTGCCGGGCGTTGCCGAATTCGTACGTGTTATCCGACCACGCACCGCCCCGGAGAACCCGTCCTCGAGGAGCCTCATTCCAACACCACTCCCGCACGTTTCCCGCCATATCGTGGGCCCCGTACGGCGTCACGCCTTCCAGGCTCCCCACTGGAACGGGACCCTCACCTCCGAAGTTGCTGAACGGGGCGAGCACCGCAAACCCGCCGAGCTGCGGCCAGCGGATCATCGGTGTGAACGCTCCGCGCGCCGCATTCCAATGCGCACTCGTCGGAAGACGCTTCCCCACGTATTCGGCGTACGCCGCCGCCTCGTACCAGCTGACCCCCGAAACGGGGTGCTCCTCCTCGCCGCGCGGATAGTCCCCCCCCACCCAGGTGGCGGGACCAGGCTGATCCGACTGGTCCACAAACGTTCGCATGGCCTCTTCCCAGGTGAGCTGCCGCCCGTTCAGCGTAAAGGGATGCTTCCAGTACTCCCTGTTGCGATAGCCGCCAGCATCAACAAACTCCTTGTACGCTCGGTTGGTGACTTCGTACCGGTCGATGAAGAACTCGGCAAGCGTCCCAGCGGGGGTCTCGGTGGCTTCCACCCGCACCATACCCGATGGAACCGTGCCCTCCTCGTCCAACGTTCGGACCAGATGGGAAGACGTGACGATGTCCTCTCCTCCGATGTCCCAGGTGGATGCCGCCGCCACGACCGTCTCGTAGCCCTCCTTCTCGAACTTCCAACGAAAGATGCCGATCGGCACCCGCGCGGCGTTGATGGGCGAGACACCGAGGAACGTCCAATCCACAGCGACATCCCCATACTCCCTCATATACACACGGGCGCCTGGCGGCTCCGTCTCGACGTCGATCTCGAGCGAGACGCGAGCGAACAGCTCGGCAAGCCGAGGGTCGTCTCCGAGAATCAGTTCGGCTTGTTCCGCAAGACGGTATGGCGCTACCAAGTTCCGCCACACGTCGTTCTCTCCAGAAAGCCGCTCGATTTCAGGTAGTGCCACCTGCGTCGCCCAGCGCACGTCCGCCCGACGTTGGGCAAAGCGGACCGCGAAGAATACGAGGACGATGAGCGCCGCGATCGTGGAAAACACAACCCACGGCCGCCGGAGACGCGTCGTGAAAGCCTCCGTTTGCGCCGTCGTTTCGGTGACGGCCGGCGCCGCTGCCGGGCCCTCCGCCGTCGTCAGCGCATCCGCGAATTGGTCGGCCGTCGCATACCGGTCGGCCGGCGTCTTTGCGAGTGCCTTGATCAGCGCCGCTTCGACACTCGGCGGCACGGTCTCCCGCACAACGGAGATCCGGGGCAGCGGCTCGCTCAGCTTCTTGGCCAGCAGGGCCTGCGGCGTGGACGCGATGTAGGGCGCGTCGCCACTCAACATCTCGTACAGCAGGCAACCGAGCGCATAGATGTCTGTGCGCCCATCGATGCGGTGGCCGCCAGTTGCCTGCTCTGGGCTCATGTACGCCGGCGTGCCGACACTGATGCCCGTCTGGGTGAGTCCTCCTCCGCCCGCCGCGCTCACCGCTCGTGCAATCCCAAAGTCGGCAACCACTGCGACCCCGGCCGAGAGCAAGACGTTGTCCGGCTTGATGTCGCGATGAATCACGTCCTGGCTGTGAGCGTAGCTCAACGCCGCCGCAACGCTCCGGGTAATCTGGAGGGCGTCGTCCAGCGGGAGCTGCCCCTCACGGGCAATCCGATCATGCAGCGTCTCCCCCTCGACAAACGGCATGATGTAGTAGAGGAGCCCGTCTGCCTCGCCGGAATCGAGCAGCGGCAGGATGTGCGGGTGATTGAGCTTTGCGGTGATGGCCACTTCCCTCAAGAACCGCTCGGCACCCACGGCCGTCGCGAGTTCGGGACGCATGACCTTGATGGCGACCTTGCGGTCGTGTTTGACGTCCTGCGCAAGGTAGACCGTCGCCATACCTCCGGCACCGGCTTTTTGGAGGATGACGTAGCGCGCGGCGAGCGCGGCACTGAGACGGTCGATGTCGCTCATGCTCGTGTTGCGTTCGAGTTCACGGTGCGACGCGTCCCGTTAGGCAAGGCCAGAGTAAACATGCGGTTTTGGTCGGCCACCATGAGGACTCCTGGTCACCGGACTATTATAGCCGATGCAGCCGACCATGCCAGCGAGATCGGCCCACCCTCCGGTCATCACCAGGCCTTCTTGCCTTCGCGTACCTGATGTTGACCACATGGCGCGGCGTTAGCGGTACCGATCCCGGTTGGTCTCCGGGCAACGGGCGGTGCCAACTCTCTGCCCGCCGCCGAAACTGTTGCATTCGTGCAACTTGTTGACAGCGGCGGCGCTGCCCTTTATGTCCATTCTCCTGCGACGCACGTTTGTCATAACGGTTGGACATTTTTGACGGTGAGGAGGACAGGCATGAAGTCTCTAACTGGTGTTGCTGTATCGCTCGTCGTTGTCGCGGTCGCCGTTGGCTGCAGCGAGGACGTCACGGATCCGGTGTTGTCGCTACAAGGTGAAAGCGCTGAACTGCAGGCGAAGAAGATCGCTGATGCGGAACATGGAGGGCGGCCCCTCTCGGCGGATTTGACTGGGGCGGCGGAAGTTCCGGGTCCCGGTGACCCGGATGGCACTGGGACGGCCAGCGTCACGCTCAACCAGGGTCAGGGAGAGGTGTGCTTCGAGTTGACCGTGGCGGACATCGATCCGGCTATTGCCGCGCACATTCACGTTGGGTCTGCCGGCGTCGCTGGAGGCGTGGTGGTAGGCCTGGCACCCCCGAATACCGGGAGTTCCAGCGGCTGCGTCACCGATGTCGATCCGGACCTGATCAAAGCGATCCGGCAGGACCCATCGGGTTACTACGTCAATGTGCACAATGTCGCGTTCCCGGGTGGAGCCGTGCGCGGGCAGCTATCGAAGTAGCCGATCTCTGAAACAACGAGTTGATCGAGCCCTGGGTGATGCACTCGGGGCTCTTTCTCTGCATGGTCCGAATCGCCCGCTCCCGGGCCGTGTCCGGCGACCGGTGCGCACTTCTTTGTTGGGAATCGGCCGCCGCGGCAATGCCGAGCCGGCATTGGTCGTGTGCCGTACAACCGCTCACTCGCCTGATTGGGGTTCTCGTCGGTGGCGAAGAGATCGGAGACCACCGTCGTGCGTCGCGGAATTCCCTGCCGGCGGGAGGCTGGGCCCTGGCACGTGCCGCACCCGACCCGTATTCTTATCCGTTGATCCTTTGGGCGGCCCAAGTGGCCAAGTGAATCACCCCGAGGATGCCCGGTCCCCACCCGGGTTCCCGCCTGCGGTTGATGCATCCTTGCTGGGGAGGAGTCCACGGACTCCACAACTACCCTAACGACGGAGTCGCGCAACCCGTCGTTCGAGATCGGTCACGTCCAGAGAACCTGCGAAAGGACTATACCGGTATGGGCCCAGACGGATTCGATTTTGCCATCGGCATCGGAGGCGCTGCGGGACAGGGCATCGCGACACCCGGAAACGTCCTCGCGCGCCTTGCTGTCCGACGAGGCCTCCACCTCTCGGCGTACAATGCCTATCAGTCGATCATTCGCGGCGGACACATCTTTCTCACCCTGCGGGTGAGCGACCACGCGATCTCGAGCCACGGAGACCGACTCGATCTCCTGGTGTGTCTGAATCAAGACACCATGGATCGCCACCTGTCGCTCATGGGAACCGACTCCAGGGTGATCTTCAATTCCGATATCATCACGCCCGGCGAACCCAACTACGGCGTCCACCTCTGTCCCGTCCCCGTCGGCGAGGTCATCGGCGATCCCCGGAACAAGCTCGCACAGAACACGGTGGCGCTCGGCGTGATGACGTCGCTGCTCGGCATGGAGTTCCAGACGCTCGAGGACGCGTTGAAGTTGCAGTTTGCCCGGAAAGGTCAAACAGTGGTCGATGAGAACGTTCACATTGCGCGAGCCGGTTTCGACTACGCCGTCCAAAACTTCGAACCCTACGCGAATGCGATCCCCATCGGCCCGAAGCCGCTCGCGGTGTGGAGCGGAAACGAGGCCCTGGCGATGGGCGGCGCGGCAGCAGGGGTAAAATTCTATTGTGCCTACCCCATGAGCCCGTCCACGGGAGTGCTGCATTGGATGGCCAAGCACGCCCGCGACCTCGGAATCATGGTACGACAGATCGAGGATGAGATCGGTGTCGCGAACATGGTGATCGGCGCCGCGCACAGTGGATGTCGCGCCATGTGCGCCACGTCCGGTGGAGGGTTTGCCCTGATGACGGAGGCCGTCGGGAGCGCGGGTATGATGGAGATCCCGGCGGTGTTCATCAACGTTCAACGCGCCGGTCCTTCAACCGGTGTTCCCACGAAAACCGAACAGGGCGACCTGTGGCAGGTGCTGGGCGCGAGTCAAGGTGATTTTCCCCGCTTTATCGTGGCACCGCAGAACGCGTTGGACGCGTTCCGAACGCTGCCGGAGTTGTTCAACCTGTGCGACGCCGCGCAGTGCCCCGGTATCGTGTTGTCCGATTTGCTGATCTCCGAAGGCACCTTCAGCGTCGATCCGGACGATCTCGACATGCATCCGACGATCGACCGAGGAGATCTGATAACCGAGGCCCTTCCGACCAACGGGTACAAGCGCTACCAAAACACCGAAACGGGGATCTCTCCCCGCGCGCTTCCGGGCATCGAGGGATACGAGCACGTCGTCGCCACGGACGAGCACGATGAAGACGGTATCCTGATCAGCGATGAGTTTACCAATCCACACAAGCGTCGCATGATGGTCGAGAAGCGCGCGCGCAAGTTTCAACACGTCGCAAGCCAGGTCGCGCCGCCCCAATTGGAAGGACCCGAGGAC
>JBFIZG010000117.1:0-9363 GCA_041604955.1 Gemmatimonadales bacterium
CTTCACGATGATCGGCACGTGCCAGCGCGCCGGAATCACACGGTCGCCGGATGAAACCGAAATGCTGACTTCGATCTCGTGATGCCTATCATCGCCGTCACGGAACCACGGTGAGGTCGTTCCAGCCTGCTGTCTTCGGGGAGACAGCCGACCGGCTCACGTTCCGCCAACTCATCGATTACGCGAACTTGCCTCTGGTGACGGCCCCCCCTTCGTGGCGTCTAGCATTGAAACCCAGCCTGCGGCCCCCCCGTATTGGGTGGACGCACCCCTCCCTCGCCGAGGTCAGAAATCATGGTATCGCCAGGATCCAGGACCCGGGGATTCCTCGCTCTCTTCGCAGCCACCAACATGGCCTGCGCCGCAGCCAGTGGAGACGAGGATGCTTCCGGATATCCATATAGAGTCGGCATCGCCGATCGTGGCGCCGTTCGCGTCACGATCGACGAGACCGGCGTCGTCGAGCCGGAACGGCAGATCGTCGTCAAATCACCGATCTCCGGCGTGGTCAGCCGCCTTCACGTACGCGAAGGAGACTCGGTCACCGCCGGCCAGCTCATGGCGCGGATCATCCCCGACATCGCGCAGGCAAACGCCTTGGCGCAGCTTCAGAGCGTCATCAGCGGTGGCGAGATCAGGGTCGACAACCTCCGACGTGAGTACGAGCGCGCGCAGGAACTCGAGACACGCTCACTCATCTCCGAGTCGGACGTCCAGAGGAGCCGCGTCGCCCTTCAGCAAGCCGAAAATGACCTGCGGGCGGCGCGGGAGCAGTTGCGGTTGATGGAAGCGAGCGGAGTTCAGGCTACGGCCACCGCTCAGTCCGCCCGTATCACCGCTCCGTCGGCGGGCGTGGTGATTCTCCGAGGCGTCGAAGAGGGCGAAACGGTCGTCGGGGGCACCAGCGCGTTTGGCGGCGGGACCGAGATGTTCACCATCGCCGATTTGTCGACGCTGTTGATCAACGCGGCAATCAACGAAGTCGATATCGGAAAAGTGAACCGTGGTGACACGGTCGCGATCACGGTCGACGCCTTTCCCGGCGATACCGCGGTCGGTCTCGTGCGCTTGGTACCACCGGCTGCCCGGTTACAGGACCGGATTCGCGTGTTCGACGTCGAGATCGAAGTGCGGGCCGGCGCCGAGATCCTGCGCCCGGGAATGACAGCCAACGTACAGATCTCCGGCCCAACTCGAGAAGACGCCGTGCGAGTCCCGGTTGAAGCGGTGTTCTTTTCTGAAGGACAGCCCATCGTCTACCGAATCGCCGACGGGGAAGCGTCGACCACCCCCGTGACCCTCGGTTTGAGTGACCTCGCCTATGTCGAGCTGCTCGATGGAATCGCCGCCGGGGACTCGGTCGCGCTCGAGGACCCGCGAGAAGCCGCACGTCGATCCGGGACCTGAGCCATGGCCCTTCTCGAAGCTCGCGAACTCACGAAGGTGTACCGCCTCGGAAGCGTCGACGTACGTGCGCTCCGCGGCGTCGACGTCCAGGTCGACGCCGGCGAGTACGTTGCGATCATGGGCCCATCCGGATCCGGTAAGAGCACGCTCATGCACATCCTCGGCTGCCTGGATTCGGCTACTTCGGGCTCCTATCATCTGGACAACACGGACGTGAGCACGCTCCGCGGGCGTGCGCTAGCGCGGGTCCGGAACGAAAAAGTGGGGTTCGTTTTCCAGACGTTCAACCTGATGCCTCGTCTTTCTGTCGAGGAGAACGTCATGCTGACCCTGCAATATCGCGGAGGGTTTTCTCGACGTGAGCGACGCGATCGGGCGCGCGCTTTATTGGAGCGGTTCGGGCTCGGCGAGCGGTTTCGTCATCGTCCCGACCAACTCTCAGGGGGTGAGCGTCAACGCGTCGCCATCTCCCGGGCTCTCGTGGGAGAGCCGGCGATCCTGCTCGTCGACGAACCCACCGGCAACCTCGATTCCAAAGCGGGCGCCGAAGTCCTGAAGACCTTCCGAGAAGTACACGCCGCCGGGAACACGATCGTCCTCGTCACTCACGACCCCAATGTGGCCAACGAGGCCGATCGAACCATCCAGATCGCAGACGGACAAGTCGCGGCGTGAATATCCTCGAGTCCCTGTGGGTCGGCCTCGATGAAGCTCGACGGCACCTCGGTCAGACGCTCCTCTCGCTTCTCGGGCTCATTCTAGGGACCGCAAGCATCGTCACGGTGCTCGCATTGTTTGGCGGACAGACAAAACAGACACAGGATTACATCGCGGAGGTGGGCGGGTTCGGGACAGTCATTGTCCGCGATCGCGAACAGTCGCAGCAGCCCACCGCGCGGGAGTTGGCTTCGGATCGCCTCACCTACCGGGATGCGGCATATCTCAAGGACCGCGCAACGACGCTGTCAGCGGTGGCGCCTGGATGGTTCCAACAGTTGGACTACCGTGTGGGCAACGTCAACTTCACAGGCCCGGTCATCGGCACCACCCCGGACTACGCCGTCATCAACGACATTCGCCCCCTGGCGGGCCGCTACCTGAGCGATCTGGATGTGCAACGCCAGGCTCGTGTCATGGTATTGGGATGGAAATACGCCGATTCACTATTCGCGGGTCATCCAGAGCGAGCCATCGGCCAACTCGTGACGCTGGCCGGAAAGAACTATCGGGTCGTCGGTGTGATGGAGCGTGAGGAATTCTATTTTGCCGTGTGGAGCGGCAATGCGCTGGAATACCGGAACGAACGCGCGTACATACCCATCACGACCGCGTTCACTCAGTACACAGGTGAGGACGAAGGGCTGAGCTTTCTCACGCTCAAGGCAACGACCCAGACCGGCGCGCGGGCGGCCGAAATGCAAGTCCACGCAATGCTCATGATGCGTCACGGCGTCGAGGACTTCGACATCACGCCGTCGGGCGGCGGCGCAAACGACGACGCCCAATTTTTCCTCTTGTTCAATTTCATCTTTCTCGTCGTTGGCGTCGTGTCGCTCTTCGCGGGCGGCATCGTGATTGCGAACATCTTGCTCGCCTCCGTAGTCGAGCGGGTGCGCGAATTCGGCACGCGCATGGCACTCGGGGCGTCGGGAGTTCAGATCTTCGCGCAGGTCGTTGCACAAGTCATTGTGGTCGCGACCTTGGGCGGCATCATCGGGCTCGGGCTCGGCTCGGCCCTCACCGGAACCGTCGCGCACTTCATGGGCATGCCGGCCGCCGTCACCGGATTCATCGCCGCGGTGGCATTGATCACCTCGCTCTCAGTCGGCGTCATCGCCGGGCTCTACCCGGCGTTCCGTGCCGCCCGGCTGTCACCTGTCGAAGCGCTGCGGTATGGCTAAGATCTGGAACACCATCGGGAACGCCGGCGAGCTCGCTCGCGACGCGCTGCGGGAGATCTTCGTCCATCCCCTGCGGTCGCTGCTCACGTTGTTCGGCATCGTGTTCGGTGCGGCGTCGGTGGTCTCCATGACCTCGTTTGCCGCCGGCATCAAGGGTATGGCATACACCGAACTGTCGCGGATGGGAATGCCGCGTACGTTTGAACTGTACGATCGCGGTCCGCGGTCGGACGCGAAACGCGCCGCCGACCTCCGCCACACGGGCCTGCGAAACTCGGATATCCAAGTCCTCCGGAGGCTCCGCGGAGTTGACCGGTCCTACGCACGGAACTTCACGGGCCAGCGCCTCGTCACCACCACCCGCGACCAGCGTGTGATCCCGGTCGATGGAATTGACGCCGGATACCTGAGGTTTCGAAGCTGGCCCGTCGTTCGCGGCCGCGAGTTCGTGCCGCTCGACATCGTCAATGCATCACGCGTGGCGGTTCTCGGTGAGGAGCTCGTCGAGCCGTTCTTTGGAGCGGCCGACCCCATCGGCCGGACCATTTCCATCGAAGGAATCAAGTTTCGTGTCATCGGTGTCGTCGCGCCGGTCGAGCTCGAGTTGATTCCCGCGGATTTTTCATTCCTCGCGCGGCGGGTATATGTCCCCTATAGCTACATCACACGCTATCACAAGGGGCAGGGCCTGGTCGACAACATCCTGTTTCGGGTGTCCGACGACCAGGATTATCCAACGGTGATGGAATCGGGCCGAGTCCTACTCCGCCAGCTTCATCTGGGTGCGAGTGACTTCGAGGTGGACAACGAGGGCGCCGACGTCATCGAAGATTTGGCGATGGCAGACAGCATTCTGGGAGGCTGGAACGTCGTGCTCTTCACGATCGCCGGCGTCACCATGGTCGTCGGTGGGATCGGGCTGTTCAGCGTGTTGTTGATCTCGGTGCGGGAACGAGTGCGGGAAATCGGCATTCGGATGGCGCTCGGCGCCAACGATCGGCACATCCGGCTGCTCTTTCTCGCAGAGTCGTTGACGCTCGCCGTGCTCGGCGCGGCCTTCGGGGTGGGCGGAGGTATCGGACTCATCCTCATCACAGAAGGCATCGCGCAAGGTTTCGGGAAACAGTTCGTCATACCGGTCTTCGTGCCCGGAGCCTTCATGGCCGTGGCGTTCGCGCTGCTTGTCGGACTCCTGTTTGGGTGGTATCCTGCTAGCCGGGCCGCCAAATTGGACCCCATCGAGGCAATCAGAGAACTCTAACCAGGCATTGTGGCCGTTGAGAACACTTCGAGTGCTGTGCGCGCCCGTAGTGGCGATCGCGGTGTTTGTTCCCACGGTGACGTTCGCACAGCGTCCGTCGCGCACCTCGACACAGGGAGATTCAGTCGTCGTGCTCGACACGATCAGGGTGACGGTCGCCCGAGCGGACCAACGTCTTGCCACGCTCCCCTACGCCATCTCGGTTGCAACGAGAGATGAAATCCAACGCGGTCGCGTCACGGCAGGCCTGGACGAGGCACTTGCAACGATACCCGGGGTGGTCGTCGCCAATCGGTACAACTTGTCGCTCGACCAACGGCTCTCGATTCGCGGGTTCGGGGCGCGGTCGGCGTTTGGCGTCCGCGGCGTCAAGGTATTGCTGGACGGTGTTCCGCAGACACTCCCAGACGGACAGGGCCAGCTCACCAACATCGACCTGGCAAACGTGACTCGCATCGAAGTTCTCAAGGGATCGTCATCGGCGCTCTATGGTAACGCGTCCGGCGGCGTCGTGAGCGTTTGGACGGACGGAGCCCGCCCCGAGAGTTTCCGTCCTCTTGCCCGACTAGCGGCTGGATCGTATCGGCTGTTCAAGTGGGTTGCGAGCGCCGGGGCGCCAGTCGGGGCGGCGGGAAGTCTCGCCGTCTCTGCGTCGCGAACCACGACGGATGGATTTCGCGATCACAGTGCAGCCGACCAACGACAGCTCCACGCGTCCCTGACCCAACCTGTCGGAGACCGAACCTCGCTCCGCTTCTACGCTCGAATCGCGGACTCACCGACGCTGGACAACCCAGGGGCACTGACGGCGGAACAACTCTCGATGGACCCAGCCGCCGCGGACGCACGCAACGTGAACGCTGACGCGGGGAAAGCGGTGACCCAGGCGCAGGGCGCGTTTTCCATCGCGAGTAATCTTCCCCGTGGCGCGACCGCAAGCGCGACATTCTTCGGTCTCACCCGCGACCTCGAGAATCCACTCGCCTTCGCCTACATCCAGCTAGACCGCCGCGCGTATGGTGTCCGAGCATTGTCCTCTATTCCGATCACCGTCGGAAGCGGTAATCACTCGCTCACCGCGGGTTTTGACGCGCAATGGCAACGAGACGACCGCGTCAACTTCAATCCTGACAGAACCGCCCGAACGCTCGACCAACTCGAACGGGTGGTCGAGCTTGGACCGTTCGTCCAGGGTACCATTGGAATCTCGCCACGCATCACACTCACGGTTGGCAGCCGGCACGATCGGGTTCGGTTCGAGGCCGCTGATAGATTTTTCGAAGACGACAGCGACGATTCTGGGGAACGGGTGATGTCTGCCTGGTCAGCCACCGTCGGCCTCACCTACCGGTTGCATGCGGGCTTCCAGCCGTACGCAAACGCTGGTACCTCATTTGAAACGCCAACGACAACCGAACTCGTCAACCGGCCGGACGGAGAGGGCGGATTCAATCTCGATCTGGACCCGCAGCATGCGTCAAACTACGAGCTGGGAGTGCGGGGAGACATTCGGTCGGTCGCGCGGTACAGTTTTGCCGCTTTCTATTCCGACGTGCGGGACCAGCTCATCCCCTTCGAAGTTCCGAACGTTCCCAACAGGACGTTCTTCCGAAACGCTGGGTCCGCGCGACATCTCGGCGCGGAACTCGAAATTGCCGTGCGCCCGACGCAAGCCACGACGGTCCACGTCGCGTACACCTACGCAAATCATGAGTTTCAGGATTTTCGTACGGCTGGCGACGTACTGGACGGCAACGAGATTCCGGGAGTGCCCCGTCACTACGGCCACGTCTCGCTGCGGTACCGCTCACCGGGTGGATTCTGGGCGGCGCTCGACAATACCTATAGCTCCACATACTATGCGGACGACCAGAATACGACCGAAGTCGAGTGGTGGACCACAACCGGTATCCGCGTGGGGTTCGATCGAAATATGGGTACGTGGCAGATCGCGCCGTTTCTTGGCATTCTCAATCTGTTCGATCGAAACTACGTCAGCTCGGTCGTGGTGAACGCCCGTGGCGGCCGATACTTCGAACCCGCGCCACCGCGGAATGTCTACCTGGGCTTATCTGTCGGCGGAAACTGATTCCAGGGGGATATTGGCCTCGTCAGCAAACTCGATGAGTAATGTCGGATTCTTCGCTGGCTTCGCGGCGGCCAGAATGTCATGAGAGTGCAATCGGTCAATCGCGTAGCTCTAGCCACGACGATCCGTTCCATGCCCACAAGTCGTCTAGCTTCGTTCGGTCCTCCATACTCATACCCTGCCCCCCAATCCCGCCAAAGACGATCAAGCCAAGCCCCGGTCTGACAACTCCTTCGTGTTCGGCACGCGCCGGCGGACCTTCTGTCGCCACTTGCGACCACGTTTTGCCATCCCACTCCCATGTATCACCCATACGACCGGTTCCAAAACCGCCGAAGACGACGAGGCGGTCACGCATTTCATCGTATCCCATGGCAAGATGGAGCCTTGCTGGCGCGCCATCGTTCGGCAGGCGGCGCCACTGCCTCCCATTCCATTCCCAAAAATCATTCTCAGTATCCGCCGCATAGCCGCCAAACAACACGACCGTACTCCGGGTGGCATGGTACGCCATAGCGTGTGCCCCGCGTGCCGTCGGGCCGCTCGTGGCCACCTGTCTCCATTCGCCCCCGTTCCACTCGAAGGTTTCACCCGAACTCTGCGATCTTCCCGTACTGCCGCCAAACAGCACCGACACACCACGTGAAGGATCGTACGCCATGGCGCCGCGGGCCCGGGGCGCGGGCCCAGCATCGGTTCGATGTATCCATCGAACCCCGTCGAACTCCCACGTGTCACCGAGTCTGCCGTTCGCACCCGAGCCTCCAAACAGAACAACCCGATCCCGCCGACTGTCATACCCCATCTGTGGATCCAGTCGCGCCGGCGGACCCGGGGCGACGACTTCCCTCCAACCAGATTCATCCCACACCCACGTATCCCCCATGCGTTCCCAATCCGGATTGGAGCCACCAAACAACACGACACGATCGTTCTGACTGTCATAGACGAGGCCGAAACCATTTCTCGGAGATGGTCGGGCAACCTGCTCATCGGCCTGAGAGGCACGGACGGAGGATCCATTCCAATCAGCGATCGACAGACCCGCCATTGGTGCGGCAACAACAGTACCCGCCAAGATTCTCAGAACGCGCATACGTAGGCTCCGGTCGGAAACGACAATGTGACACGCGCTCTCATGTTGCCCTGGCCGCGAGAGACCCGCCATGGGTTCATGGGAGTGACGAGAGCACGAAGAAACACGTTCCAGGCGAGGGAACGTGGCGAGACGGCTCTTTTCAGGTTAGGTGTCCTCTACCCGGCGCTGCCCCGACCAGTTCCACCACGTCGTCCCGACCGCTACCACCAGCGTCGCGATGAGACCCGGCGTCGCGCCCTCGGGCAGCCGGGTCCCCGCGCCTGCCACGGGTCCCGAACTTCAGTGCTATCGGCATGGTGTTTTCTCTGCATTGTATCCTAGGCCGATTGGCTGACGTCACCCAACTGATGCGACCATTGACGGTGCTCATTTCGTTGCACTGACATTCCGACTTTGCACGCCTAACGGAGTGTAGTACTATGAACAGCATCATCGAGCCTCAAACCACTAATCAAATGACTCAACGTCGGCCGTCACCGCCTCCGTCGTCGCGCCCGAGTGTACTCGGTCAACTCGTCCAGCGATGGCATCACGATGGATGGGCATCCGAGCAACTCTTCATCGATTTGAGCCTGGCGACGACAATCCAGGCCGTATGGCGCGGTCTGGCTCATAGTATTCGGAATCGTCTCCAGGTCATCTCGATGGTGGGGCAAACCGTCACGGATTCGCCAGACGAACCCTCGCTCATCGAACGTCTTGGCCCAATGCTTGTATCAGCGGCTGCAGAGGTAGAAGAAGACTTGAATCGGCTGTCACGCTTCCAATTATGTCGTGACGACACACCGGGATCAGTCGTGATCGGTGACGTGTTGACCGATTCACGGGGTCTGATCGAGAAAATCGACGGAGCACCCCCAATCACGCTGCGCGTGCCGGACAATCTCCCCGCGGCTGCCGCGAGCCATCATGACGTCTGGCATGCAGTACTGAACCTGATGCTCAACGCTGTCGAGGCACAGTCCGCTACAGACGACGGGACAATTGAGATCGCCGGTGCCGTTGACGGCGGAATGGTGGTGCTTACCGTCGACGACGCTGGTCCTGGGGTTCCCGATCATATCGGAGAACAGATCTTCGAGCCGTTTTTTACGACAAAGCAGACCGACCGACATCTCGGAATCGGAATATCCGTCGCCCGATTACTTGCTAATCGGTGGGACGGCAGGCTCCAGGCGGATACCAGCGCTGTCGGCGGCGCCCGAATGCTTCTCGCCATTCCGGCTGTCGATGCAACAACTGCCATCGAGCGGCAGGGAGCCTAGCCAACCGACTCTCGATATCGATCACAAAGGATCCCGAAAGATTCGATGATCGAGGTGAGCGTTCTCGTTAGCCGAGCTTCATCCGTTCGCGGAGCCGCTTCAGCGCCTGCATTCGGATCTGAGAGATACGTGACTCGGTGAGATGCAATACTTCACCTATCTCGCGCAACGTCAGGTTCTCGTAATGGTAGAGCGCGAGCACTGAACGCTCCTTCCGCGGTAGATTGGCGATCGCATCGCGGAGGGCGAGGATCTCCTGGTCACGCGATAACGTCTCGTTGGGTTCGGCGGCGTTTGGGTCGCTGAGGGCCTCGCTGAGCGACACTGCCGAATCGCAGTTC
>JBFIZG010000118.1:0-9359 GCA_041604955.1 Gemmatimonadales bacterium
CCCCCATCGCGCCGACGAACATCAGTCCCAGCAGCGTCACCTGACAAAAGGACGGCCAGGCGCCGAAATCGGTGGTCATGAACCCCGTGGTGCTGATGATGGAGATCGTATTGAACGCCGCGTCGCGGAACACCCACTCGCCACCGCTCACGCCGATGGTGACGAACACGGCAAGCGACGCCGAGACCACGGCCGCGGCGTACCAGCGCCATTCGATGTCCTGGAACCACGCCATGGGATGACGGGTCGCCATCCGATAGTGCAGCACGAAGTTCGTCCCTGCGATGAGCATGAACACGATCGTCACCCATTGAATCGCGGTTGAGTACGCGCCCATGGATGCCGTTCGGGTAGAAAAGCCGCCGGTCGCCAACGCGCTCATGGCATGATTGACGGCGTCGAACACGGACATGCCGAGAACCAAATAGATCCCCGCCAGGAGCACGGTGAGCCCGGCGTATACACCCCAGAGCAGCCGCGCCGTCGAGGCGATGCGAGGCTTCAGCCGATCGCTGGAGATGCCGGGCACTTCCGCCCGAAAGAGCTGCGCGCCACCCATACCCAGGAGGGGTAGAATGGCCACCCCCAGTACGATGATGCCCATGCCACCCAGCCAGTGGGTGATACTCCGCCAAAGCAAGATGCTGTGCGGAAGATCCTCGATGGTGGCGTAGACCGTCGCCCCGGTGGTGGTAAACCCGGACACCGATTCGAACACCGCCCCCGCCACGCTCGGCGCAACTCCCGTGAACAGAAACGGCAGGGCGCCGACCAGCACGATGGCAATCCACCCCAGCCCGACGATGACGATGCCCTCGCGGGGATTGATGGAGATCTTCCGGGGCGTGGCAAGCCAGAGGACGCCGCCGCTCCCGCCCGCGACCGCGATCGCGCCGATCCAGTCGAGGGCGCGTCCTTCCAGCGCGCCCAACACCGCCGGCGGGAGCATGGCAAACGCCACCCACGCCATGAGGGCGCCGACCACATGTAAGACTTCGCGAACGTTCACGTTGGGAAGAACTTCGAGACCGGCCCAAGCGCCTTCGGCAGGGCGAACACGATGGCCGTGTCGCCAGCGACGAGCCGGTCGAGCCCCCGCGGCACGATGGCATCGGCCCCGCGGACGATCGCCGCGAGGATTGCGCCTTCGGGGAACCGCGCCTCCGCAAGGGGCACGTTGACGATGGGCGACGTTGGCGACACTTCAAAAGCGATCGCTTCGGCCTCGATTTCTTTGAACGTCGCGACGCGGGTGACGCTCCCGCGACGAACGTATCGCAAAATGGCGTTCGCGGCCGTGAGCCGTGGACTCACCGCCGCATCCAGACCGATCCGGGTTGCAAGCTTCACGTAGTCGATCTTGTTCACGAGCGTAACCACCTGTTTCGCCCCTGCATGCTTCGCCAGCAGGGCTGACAGGATATTGGTGTCGTCATTCTGCGTCAGCGCGACGAACGCGTCGGCCCCCGACACACCCTCGAGTTCCAGCAACTCAACGTCCGTTGCGTCGCCGTGCAGGATCAAGGCATTGTCGAGCTTTTCCGCCAGGATTTGAGCTCGGTCCCTTTCCCGCACCAACAGCATCGCCTGCACCCGGTGTTCTTGCAGCAATTGCGCGAGGTAGTAGGCCTCTGGGCTCCCACCGGCGATCATGACACGCTTGAGCGTCGAGTGCTCGTAGCCACACAACTCGAGCGCCCGCGAGATGGCGCCCTTGGTCGCGGCGATGTACAGTTGGTCACCGGGCTCGATCTTCGTGGCGCCCGTCGGCACAATCGTGAGATCGTCGCGTTTCACGGCCACCGTGAGCATCCAGGTCTTCTCGACTTCTTTCCCCACCTCCCGAAGCGTGCGATGGGCGATTGGCGCGTCGTCGGTAACACGGAGTCCGACCAACTGGACCGCGCCCGCCGCAAAGACGGCGATGTCGCTGGCCGCCGTCGACTGCAAGAGCCGAAACGCCTCCAGCGCGAGCTCTCGTTTCGGGTTGATCATCACGTCGACGCCAAACACTTCGGGCTGGAGCCGTGCTCCCTCGTCGTAGAAATCGGGATTGGACACGCGGGCGACTTTGACGAGACCCCGCAACGACCGCACGCTCATGCATGAGACGAGGTTGACCTCGTCGACGCTCGTCACGGATACCAAGAGACCGGCCTTGCGAATCCCGGCTTTTTCGAGCACTGCGGGGCTTGCTCCGCTTCCTTGAATCACCGCGACATCGATGTGATTCTCGACGTAATCCAGGCGTTCAGTGTCGACGTCCACGACGACAACGTCGTGCTGTTCGCTGTACAGCCGCTGTGCCACGTGATAGCCGACCTCACCCGCTCCCACGATAACGACCCGCATCAATCCTCCTCATCCGTCGCAAGCGCCTCGGCGATGGCGTCGGCCGCCCGTTCGACGTCCGCGTGCGTGACATCAAGATGTGTGACGGCGCGAACCTGCGTCGCGCTCATCGCCACGACCAGCACACCCCGTTTGGTCAGTCGGCGAACGAGATCGTCCGCGGCAATCCCCACGAGGTTTACCAAGACGATGTTGGTTTCGGGTGGAATGACCTGGAACGCCGGATGCACGTGCAGCCGTTCGGCGAGCGTGGCGGCATTACGATGATCTTCCTCGAGACGGGGCGCGTGGTGCTCGAGGGCGTACAACCCAGCCGCGGCGAGCAGCCCCGTCTGACGCATGGCGCCGCCAAGACGTCGTCTCACGGGACGAGCCCGTTTCACGAAATCGGCTCTGCCGGCGAGACAGCTCCCCACCGGACAACCCAACCCCTTGGACAGCGACACCGCGACGGACGTCGCGCCACGCACCACGCGTTCCGCGGAAACTCCCATCGCGGTCGCCGCATTCCAGATGCGTGCGCCGTCCAGATGGAGCGGCAGCCCCCGGTCGTTCGCAAATCCAACGAGTTCGTCCCACACGTCGAGCGGCATCACCCTGCCGCCCGCCAAGTTGTGGGTGTTTTCCGCCGCCAGCGCGCTCACGCGTGGCAAATACCACACGTCGCGCCTCAGCGCCGCCTCGGATGCCCGCGCCGTCAGCACACCGTCTGCCGTGGTGACCGGACGGATCTGCACTCCAGCGAGCGCCGCAAGCGCCGACATCTCGTAATGCACGAGATGGGAATCGGCCTCTAGGATGACCTCGGTTCCCGGCTCCGTATGCAACCACATCGCCGCTTGATTCGCCTGCACGCCCGAGGGAAAGAACAGCGCGGCCTCCATACCGAGGACCGCAGCCACCCGGGACTCGAGCGCCATGGTCGTTGGATCGCCATCGAGAACGTCGTCACCGACTTCTGCGTCCAGCATTGCCTGCCGCATTGCCCGAGACGGCCGGGTCACCGTGTCGCTTCGGAGATCGATCGGTCGATCGGTTGCGGTCATCCCAGGATCATCCGTTGTTCCCGTTGCCGCCGGCACATGTCGTACGTTTCCGCCACCTCAGCGCCGATCACAAATGCGCACGCGGTGACATAAAACCATACCACCAGTAGGAGGGCGGCCAGAACGTTGGCGTTTGAGATCAACCGATCGAAGGTCGTGAATTCGACGAGATAGATCGTGTACAGACGCTTCGCGACACCAAACATCAAGGACGCAACCGCGGCCGCAACCAGGGCCGTGTCCCACCGGACCCGCCGTGTGGGCGCCACCATGTAGACGCCGATGAAGAAGCCGACACCAAGGGTGAACGTGGTGAAGCTGGTGAGTACCCGCCCCAGAAACGAAGTGCCAAACAAGCTGAGTGACAACAGGGTGTTGACGACCACCAGCACCAACGCCAGCAAAACGAACCCGAAGTCGATCGCTTTTCCACGCCACCACGACCGGCTTTCCCGCGTGTCGAAGACGTCGTTCAGCGCTGCCCGCACGCTGCTGAACAGCCTGGTCGAAAACCAGAGAAAAAGAGGAATACCGTACACGGAGAGGGAACTCCGCGCCGACGCCACACTGGTGAGCAGCAGTTCCGCCTCGCGCGCCGGGTCCCGGGCGCCCGGTCCCGTGGGAACGAACCGCTGCAGCAAGGCGACCATGTCGGCGAGGGCATCGTCACCGGCTTGAACGAACTGTCCGAGGGCGGCAAGCAGCAACAAGACGAACGGGACGGCGGCAAGGAGCGCATCGAACGTCAGCGCGCTCGCCAAGAAGAATACCTTATCCTCGTGCGCCGCCACCAGCACTCGGCGCACAAACTCGGCTGGCGACGCTGCCCATCCCCCTGTGCCCGTCGCCATCGTGTCAGAAGCTCGTCCCTGGCTTAGACCGGTGCTTCTTCGTCCGTCACTCGCGCCCGGGTGGACCGCGCTTCAGCCAGCCGCCGTTCGAGTTCGTCGCGTGCCGAATGGACTGCGGATTTCCCAGCATCGAGGGCGTCGCGAGCCCCGACGCGCTTTTCCTCAACGGTTCGCCGGGCGACCTCGAACCCCTCTTCCACCCGCGCCTTCACGCGTTCGTATCCGTCCTCCAGGTGTTCCTGGAGATCGTCGACTTTTTCGTGCGCGGATCGCTTCAGGCTCTTGCCCTTCACCCGCAACGCATTCCGCGTTTCTTCTCCGCTTTGGGGGGCGAGCAGCAGGGCGACGGCAGCGCCCAAGAGCGCCCCAATGACGAATGCTCCCGCACCGCCACTCGACTTCTCGACGACGACAACCGGGTTATCCTGCGACATGGTGTTCTCCTTTTGGGCCACTTGCTCGCCAACATGCGGACTGCAACACGAGCAGGCGTCGGCAGTGCAGATGCGATCTGTATCTCTGGGACTTCAGGCGTTGCTGTTCGACTGTCACAATCTACCATCGCGGCAAGAACGCGTCAAAACGACACGCTCAATCCGTCATACGCAGGTTCGACACCCCGTGGCAGCCGATCGAGAAGCTCACGATGCGTGTACTTGTGCGTCAAGTGGGTCAGCATTGTTCGCTCGGCGCCCAGCTCCTGCGCGAGTTCGACGGCCTCGGGTATCGAGATATGGGTGGGGTGCGGGCGCTCGAGCAGCGCGCTCAGTACGAGGAACCGGATGCCAGCGAGGCGGGCGCGTGTCGCATCGGGAATGGTCTTCACGTCAGTGAGATAGGCCAGCGGGCCGAACCGATATCCAAACACCGGCATCTCGCCATGTCCCAGTTCCAAGGGCTCAACGGAAATCCCGGCGACCACGGTTTGCCGCCCCACCTCGAGTACTTCGGGCGTGAGATTGGGCTTGAACGTCCCGGCCGGCATCGTCGCGTGTTGGTCGAAGATGTAAGGAAACCGAGCGGCGATCTCCGACAGCGTCCCCGCCCGACCGTACACCGTGAGTGGTCCCTGCCGAGCCGACACGGCGCGGAGATCGTCAATCCCGTGTACGTGGTCTGCATGCTCGTGCGTAAAGAGGACGGCATCGACGCATTCGACCCCTGCACGCACCAGCTGCAGCCTGAGCTCCGGGGGCGTGTCGATCAGGACACGCGCGCCGCTCTCGTTTTCCACCAGCGCGCTCACACGGGTCCGTCGGTCACGCGGATCGTCCGACGTACAGACACGGCACTTACAGCCGATTTGGGGCACACCAAACGATGTCCCCGACCCCAGGATGATCAGCCGCACGTTAGACGGTCTCGACTTTGAGGAGGTTGGTCGTTCCCGACACCTCGAACGGCACTCCGGCCGTGACCACGATGAGGTCTCCAGCTTCGACCAGTTCCTGTTCGAGCAACGATTCCCGCGCCACGTCCAGCATTGCGCCGTAGTCGGGCGCATGGCTGGCCAGCTCGGGGATCACACCCCAGATGAGCGAGAGAAAACGGCACGTCGTGACCTCGGTCGAGAGACCGATGATGGGTACAGCGGGACGGTTGGCAGCGATCTTGCGCGCGGTAAAGCCGCTCTTGGTGAAACACACCACCATGGTGGCGTCGAGCATTTCGGCTGCGGCTGTCGTCGCAAACGCGATGGCATCTTCCACCGAGTGCTGATCGCCGCTCCAACGCGAGTCCGACCGCCGGCGTCTCGGACTCCGGTCGCTGAGCAGCGCCTGCTCGATTTCCCGAATGATGCGTACCATCGCCTGCACCGACCGCACCGGATACGCCCCCATTGCGGTTTCGGCCGACAGCATCACGGCATCCGTCCCGTCGAGAATGGCGTTGGCAACGTCCGACGCTTCTGCCCGGGTCGGGCGTGGATGACGAATCATCGATTCGAGCATCTGGGTCGCCGTGATGACCGCGCGTCCCATGCGGTTTGCGCGGCCGATCAACCGCTTTTGCACGAGCGGTACTTCCTCAAACGGCAATTCCACACCGAGATCCCCTCGGGCGACCATGATGGCGTCGGAGGCCACGATGATTCGCTCGAGATCCTCGAGGGCGGCCACTCGTTCGATCTTCGCAACGAGGTGAACCGTCGGCGGGACCAACGACCGAACTTCTTCGACGTCCTCTGCCCGGCTCACAAACGAGATGCCGATGAAATCGGCGCCGTGCGCGAGCGCCAACTTGATGTCCTCTCGATCCTTGTCCGTCACCGCCGGCGCGCTCACGCGCACGTCCGGCAGGTTCATGCCCTTGTTGCTCTTGAGCGTCCCGCCGTGGCGTACCACTGCGCGAACGCGATCGCCCACGATCTCCTGCACCTCGACCGACAGGAGACCGTCGTCCAGCAAAATCGTTGCACCCGGCTTGACGTCGACGGCAAGCGCATCATACGTCGTGGGAATCTCATCGTCCCGCGCCGACTGCTCGGTCGCGAAGACCACCTCCGCGCCCTCGACGAGGTCACGCGGTTTCGCCAAGCTGCCTACTCGGATACGCGGGCCCTGCAGATCCACCAAAATCGCGATGTGTTTCTTACGGCGCTCGCCAACCCGTCGGACGAGCTTCATGATGTTCGCGCGGCTCTCGGGAGTGCCATGCGCGCTGTTCACACGAAAGATGTTGACCCCAGCCAGGACCATCTCATCCACCATCTCCTCGGTGGCCGAGGCGGGTCCGACCGTCGCGACGATCTTTACGCGGCGAATGTACGGCACGTTTCTCACCGGGTGGTCACTCCTCCTACCACGCGTTCCGCTAGGTGAGGCAGCGCAGCTCCGGCACGAGCCCGCCAGCTGATGGTGGCCTCCGAGGTGAACGCGGTCACGTCGGGGTTGATCTCGATGACCGGGCACCCGCGACGCAATGCGATACGGGGCAATTCTGCGGCGGGGTACACGACCGCCGACGTCCCAACGACCAACAACACGTCGCAGGCATCCACGGCATCCCACGCCTTGGAGACCGCCTCCTCCGGAAGCATTTCCCCAAACCACACGACGCCAGGCCGAATCATGCTACTGCACACGGGGCAGGTTGGCGGACGCACGGATGCTTCGGCCGAGGTCTCGAGACCGGCGAGCAGGCGGCTGTCGTACGGATGACCGTGGTCCAAGCAGCGGAACGCGTCGAGCACCCCGTGAAGCTCCACCACATTCGTGCTTCCGGCACGGCGATGCAGTCCATCGATATTCTGCGTCACGACGTCCAGCCGCTCGAAACCAGCCGCGAGCCGCGCGATCGCATAGTGCCCGGCATGCGGCTGCGCCCGTTGGATCTGTCGTAACCGCGCCAAATACCACCCAAAGACACGATCCGGATGACGACGAAATGCGGCTTCGGTGGCGAGTTCTTCCGGGTCGAACTTTGACCAATAGCCGGTCTGGGCGTCGCGAAAGGTCGGTAACCCCGATTCCGCTGACATCCCGGCCCCGGTCACGACGACGATCCGCCGGGCCGCTTCGAGCACCTCGACACAACTCTGTAGTACAGGACCCATATGATCTCAGTCTATCGGTGCAGGAGCTCGCGTCGGCCTGCTTGTCGTCACGAGACGATGAGACTAGGAAGCCTAACCGCGTCCCCTCAGAACGCAATCTCGACCCCAAATCGCAGCAGGCGGGGGATACCGTACGCGAAAATGGGTTGCGTGAAGTCCCGCGCCGCCCGGTCGTACATTGGCCCCAACTCATCCATACCCGCAATCAGCCCGTCGCCGTCCGCATCCGCCCACGCACGATACCGGGGAGACTCATAGGGAATCGGAGTGGGGTCGGCCTCGAACGCGTCGGCAACGAGACCCGCGATCTCGGCGTCGGTCGGATCGGGTTGCCCGGAGCTACGACGCACCGCAACCACGTTTCTTCGATTCGTGAGGTTCCGGACATCGAGATAGACACCAACCGCAGTGGCCCCAATGTCGATCGAGCGCCGCAACATGACGTTCACCGTAAATTGTGACGGCAGCCGCTGGCTGTTGGGAAGACCGATGAGGGAATCGCCGGTGGCATCCCTGAGGCTGAACGGAAGCCCCGAACTCCATTGCACGACGGCGCCCGCTTCCGTGCCCGCAAACACCGCCCCGCCTCGGGACGGCACACGGGCACGCGCCGTTACCGACAGGGCGTGCCGACGGTCAAAATCGAGTGGGAACGCCGTCTCGGACGGTCGGATCGTGTCGCCAGTGGGGGAGATGCGGAGCCGGCGAAACAGATCTCTTGCGTCGGTCGCCGTCGCCTGGGCTTGCTGCAGCACGTACGTCGCGCGGAGCGCAAAGCCGTCCCGATATTCCCGTTCCAGCGCGATCTCGACGCCCTTCACCGTCCCAAAATCTCCGTTCGCGAACACGGCGCTATCGGGGTCGAAACCCACGGGCACCGACGCAATGAGCCCTTCCAGCCGACGAACGTATACGCCGGCTCGAAAACCGATGTCCGCGCTGGGGCGAACACGCGCTTGGAGCTCGTACTGCGTGCTCGTTTCGAATCCGAGTGAGGGATTGCCGCGGCGAAACCGACCCGTGCGGAGTGTGTCATCGAACGCCGCGCTTACGAGATACTGCAGGTCCGGCGGCTGAACGAATCGGCCCACACTCGCCACGACGGTCGCGGACCCAAGCGCCGTGGACACCGCCAAGCGGGGACTCGCGGCGAGCTTCCCGCTCGCGCCATCCGCATCGGCCACGCCGGATCCGAACGCGTCCACCCGAAGCCCGGCGGAAACCGTGAGATCGCTGGCTCGCTGTTGCCACTCCACGTAGCCTGCCGCGTGAGACGGTCCGTACGACGCCGCAGTGGCCGGCGGCGCGCCATCGTCCACCGCGCGAAACCCCGCCAGCCGCGTGAACGTGTCGACCCACTGGCGGGCATATTCTCCGCCTACCCTCACGTCTGTCACCCTTCCCCGTCCGAGCAGCACGTCCACGCGTCCGCGAACCTCGCGAAACCTGTTCCACCGGAGTTCTCCCCGAGGGGAGCTGGTCATGAAGAACGCGTTCACCCCCCAGGGCGTGGCGTCCGCAAAGCTGGGCACCGTGAACCCGGGAATCGGGTCG
>JBFIZG010000119.1:0-9306 GCA_041604955.1 Gemmatimonadales bacterium
ATCTTGCGTCTTGCGTGCATCTCGCGTCACGCCACTTTCACAACGATTTTGCCAAAGCTTGCGTTCGACTCCATGTACGCGTGAGCTTCAGCGATCCGTTCGAACGGAAACACGCGGTCGATCACCGGCCGAACGTGGTTCTCGGCGAACAGGTGCAGCACGTGCTCACAAAACGACTGAATGACAGCCGCTTTTTCGCCCTTGGAACGGGAGCGGAGCACGGTCCCTTCGATGCTCAGACGTCTCCGGAGAATCACGGCGAGGTCCACGTCGGCGCGGCGACCGGCGGTGATGCCAACGAGAACCAGCCGGCCCCGGTTTGCCAAGAGATCCAGAGTGGCGGGAAACAGCTCACCTCCCACTAGGTCGAGCGCCGCGCGGACGGCGTCGCCACTGATCTCACGAGCGGTCTGAACCCAATCACGCTTGGTCGTCTGGACGCCAAACTCGAGGTCCAGCGTCTTTGCCACCTCGAGTTTTGCCGCCGTTCGACTGGTCCCGATGCATCGCGCTCCCCTGTGGTGCGCGAGTTGAAGTGCCGCGGTGCCAACCCCGCTGCCGACGGCGTGCACGAGCAGCCATTCCCCGGACACAACCCCCAATCGTTCTAGAGCGTCGTACGCCGTAATGAACGCCTCGGGGATGGCCGCCGCATCAACGAAGGAACGGCCGGGCGGTACGGAAACGACATGGCTTGCCGGGATTGTCACGTACTCGGCGTACGCGCCACCACCGACGATTCCCATCACGCGATCACCGACGCCGACACGCCGAACATCGTCGGCGACCGCATCAACTTCACCCGCGTACTCCAGTCCGGGAATGTCCTGCGGCGCATCAGGAGGAGCCGGATACATCCCACGGCGCTGCAATACGTCCGCCCGATTGATGCCGAACGCGTGCACCTTGACGCGCACCTCACCACGATCAGGTACGGGGATGGGACGGTGACCGAACTCGAGAACCTCCGGACCACCAAACCGCTCCAGAACGCACGCTCGCATCGATGTCATAGTGCGGCGCGTCCGCTAGCGGGTTGTTGACAAAGGGATCGGTCGTGGCCGTGTAGTGCGGACACGGTCTCTCTTTTTAGCATCCGCTAGTCCATCGGGTCTCCGTCCAACAATGGCTCGAGCGCCTCCGCCGCAGCCCCGTTTTCGGTGCACACCGCAAAGGTGCTCTCGGCCGACGCATACATCGAGACACCCGCGTACTCGCCAGCTGTGTTCAACACGAAGAATCGTACGTTGAACGCCGGCAGCCCACGATCGTTCAGCGCTGGTGGTTTCATCATCGAGTGTCAGCGAGCTTTGCGCCCACCCGTTCCTTCACGACCTTCGGATCGGCTTTCCCTTCGCTAGCCTTCATGACCTGGCCGACAAAGAACCCGAGCAACCCCGTTCTTCCCTCGCGGAACGCCGCCACCTTGTCTTGGTTTTCCGCAAGTAACTTGTCGATGATCGGTTCGAGGCTGCCCGTATCGGTCGGTGTGTCGAGCCCCAAACGCTCGGCGATCGAGGCTGGATCACCACCCATCCGCGCCATCTCGGCAAAAACCAGCTTGGCGCCGTTCCGCGAAACCGACCCCTGATCGACCAGCTTCACCAACGCGCCCAGCTCGGCGCCAGTGAACGGCGCCTCCCCGATGGGCCGGCCCTTCGTCTCGCGCAGCACGTCGTTCACCACCCAGTTGGCGACGTGTCTCGGGTTTCCGCTAACCGACACTGCCGCTTCGAACAGACTTGCCACCGCCTCTTCTCGCGCCACGACGGCCGCATCGGCTTCCGGTAATCCCAATTCCGCTACGTACCGCTGCGCGCGACCAGCAGCCGCCGGGTCGGACGTCTTCGACGACACGCCGCTGGATCCTTCGGCCGTCCGGTCTCCCAAGTTGGCGGATTTCGCTCCCTGTTCGGCCCTTTGCGGTCTCCGAACCTTCGGTTGGCGATCATCGGTTTGTTGCTTGGACCACGTATCGCGAAGCTCCACCGTGCGATTGAAGACCACGGCCGACGGACTCGACTCCGTCGCGTCGCTCACGAAATACCCTTGCCGCTCGAACTGGTACTGCGTTCCCGGTGGATCGGCCGCGACACTTGGTTCGATCATGCTGTCGGTGAGCGTTACCAAGGATTGCGGATTCAACGCCTTGGCCAATTCCCCCGCCTGAACCAACTCATCGGGATTGGCAACCCCAAACAGACGGTCATACAGGCGCACAGTCGCCGGAAGCGCCGCATTCCGTGACACCCAATGCAACGTGCCCTTCACCTTGCGTCCGTCCGGCGAGTCACCGCCCTTGGTGGCCGGATCGTACGTGCAGTGTACTTCGGTGACCTCTCCGGTCGCGGGATCCTTTACGACGTCGACACAGGTCACATAGTACGCGTATCGCAGGCGAACCTCCCGGCCGGGTGAGAGTCGGAAGAACTTGCGTGGCGGATCCTCTCGAAAATCGTCCCGCTCAATGTACAACTCGCGTGAGAACGGAACCTGGCGCGATCCCTCCTTCGGAACGTCGTGGGGGTAGTACGGGGCATCCAACATCTCGGTTTGCCCCTCTGGGTAATTCACGATGACGAGCCGAAGCGGGCGCAACACACACATCACTCGCGGCGCCTGTTGATTGAGGTCGTCTCGAATACAGTACTCGAGCTTCTCGATGTCGACCCTGCTATCGACCCTCGCGACGCCGATCAAGTCACAAAAACGGCGAATCGCGCTTGGCGTCACGCCACGGCGCCGCAATCCGGCAATCGTCGGCATTCTCGGATCGTCCCATCCTTCCACCAACCCCTCGTCCACCAGTTTTCGGAGATGGCGTTTGGAAAGCACCGTGTACTCCAGGTTGAGCCGCGCGAACTCCGTCTGCTCCGGCCGGGGATCGACATGCAGCGCCTCTAACACCCAATCGTACAGTTCCCGATTGTCCTTGAACTCGAGGCTGCACAACGAGTGAGTGATCCCCTCGATTGCATCCGAAAGACAGTGGGCGAAGTCGTACATCGGGTAGATGCACCAGTGATCGCCGGTTCGGTAGTGATGGGCGTGCCGAATACGGTACAACAGCGGATCGCGCATCAGCATATTCGCCGCCGACATGTCGATCTTCGCCCGCAAGACATGCGCACCGTCCTCGAACTCGCCGGCGCGCATGCGACGGAAGAGGTCCAGGTTCTCCTCCACGGTACGGCTCCGGTACGGACTCGCCTTCCCGGGTTCCGTCACCGTGCCTCTGTACTCCCGGATCTCGGCCTCGCTCAAACTGTCAACGTACGCCTTGCCTTCTCGAATGAGCTGTTCGGCGCTTTCGTACAGCCGCTCGAAATAATCGGACGCGAAGTAAAGTCGGTCCTCCCAATCGAACCCGAGCCACCGGACGTCTTGCTGTATCGCTTCGGCATACTTGATGTCTTCGGAGGAGGGGTTGGTATCGTCGAAGCGCAGGTTGCAAGTACCGCCGTCGTGTTCGCGGGCGATACCGAAATTGAGACAGATGGCCTTGGCGTGACCGATATGCAGATAGCCGTTCGGCTCCGGTGGAAACCGGGTTGCGACCCGGCCACCATGTTTACCGGTCGCATTGTCTTCGGCGATCAGGGCGCGAATGAAATCCGATGGAGGCGAACGCCGAGCTCCGCCCTCCACCGGGAGGGTCTCATGGGTTGGTCCGGCTGCTTTGGGATGACGCACGCGCTGTCCTCTATCAGTCCACTGCAAGTTCGCCCACGAACGGCATCCCGTCGAGTCCTACGGTCACACCGATCAGAGCGCGGGCGTCTCTAGGAAGCTCGGCTCCAACCGCAGCCCCCAACACTGATCGTCGACGCGGCAGGTGGGCTCACGCGCTTCGGTGCGACCGGATTCTCGCGAGCAAACGAATGGGCGGCATCGCGACGTACGCATTGAAGATAGGGGACACCCCGATCCCTTTCCCGGCCGAAACCTCCGGTAGATTGGATATTCTCAACTGTCGTAGTAGAGGTAGAACTCGTACGGATGCGGCCGGAGCCGGAGCGGCTCGACCTCGTTTTCCTGTTTGTACGAGATCCAGGTTTCAATCAGGTCATCGGTGAACACGTCACCGTGGAGCAGGAACTCATGGTCTTTCTCGAGCGCGCGCAACGCGTCTGGCAACGACCCTGGCGTATGCGGGGTGTCGGCCAGCTCGTCCGGCGTCATTCCATAAATGTCCCGGTCCAATGGCTCACCGGGATCGATGTTGTTCCTGATCCCGTCGAGCACCGCCATCAGCATGGCGGAAAACATGAGATAGCCATTGCAGCTCGGGTCGGGGCACCGAAACTCCAACCGGCGAGCTTTGGGGTTGGTGGAGTACATCGGAATTCGTACTGCCGCCGACCGGTTCCGTTGAGACATCGCCAGGTTTACCGGGGCCTCATAACCCGGCACGAGCCGCCGGTACGAGTTGTTCGTCGGTGCGGCAAACGCCAACACCGCCCGTGCGTGGTGCAAGAGCCCCCCAATCGCATGGAGCGCCAGGTCGCTCAGGTGCGCATACCCGTCTCCGGCGAACAACGGCGACCCGTCCTTCCACAACGACAGGTGCGTGTGCATGCCGCTTCCATTGTCCTCGAAGATCGGCTTGGGCATGAACGTGACGGTTTTTCCGTGCTGCTTGGCGATGTTCTTGATGATGTATTTGTACCACATGAATTGGTCGGCCATCTCGAGCAGCGGGGCGTACTGCATGTCGATCTCGCTTTGACCCGCGGTCCCCACCTCGTGGTGGTGGGCCTCGACAGCGATGCCGATCTTCCGCATCGCGTACACCATCTCACCCCTCAGATCGTGGTACGTGTCTGTGGGGCTGACGGGGAAATATCCTCCTTTGTAACTCGGTTTGTAGCCGAGATTCGGTTCCTCGAACCGCGCGGTATTCCAGGCGGCTTCGACGGAGTCGATCTGATAGAACCCCCGGTGTTGTGTCTGCTCGTATCGGACTTCGTCGAAAATGAAGAACTCGGGCTCTGGCCCGATGTAACACGTGTCGGCCACGCCCGAGGCCTTCAGGTGTTCGGTCGCCTTACGTGCCACGTGCCGTGGATCGCGTGTGTAATCGTGCCGCGTAATTGGGTCGACGATATCGGCGATCACACTGACGGTGGGTTCCTTGAAAAACGGATCGATACAGAGCGTCGAGGCATCGGGCACGGCCAGCATATCCGAGAGATGGATGCCTTGCCAGCCGCGAATAGAGGAGCCGTCGAATCCAACGCCGTCGGTAAACGTGTTCTCATCCCATGTGTCGATCGGAAACGAGCAGTGCTGCCAGGTGCCGAGCAGGTCGGTGAATTTGAGATCGACCATTTCGGCATTGTGGTTGCTGGCAAATGAAAAGAATTGTTCCGGCGTCATCGCACCCCTCTCCTTCGCGACATCCCAGATCTGCACACTTGACGTTGTGGCGCCGGACCGACCGGCGGCTCAAACGCATTGTGCGCCGGCCGGGGGAAGACCAACCGGTCGGCCATAACAATAGGGTTCCTTACGGAGAGGTCAATCCTGGATCGTCAGGTCGCGTCGCCGCCCAGTCCCCACAGATCTCCGACGGTAAAGCCTTCCGGAAACGGGTCCGTCGGATCCAGCACGAATTGGTTCAGGCCGGTGATCCAGCCGGTACCGGACAGGGTCGGAACCACGGCATCGTACACGCCTACACGAGTGGTCCCGGTCAGGCGGCCGGTAAACCGGGTTCCCAGGATCCCTTCGTGCACGAAGTCTTCATCGAGACTCAAGACACCCTTGGCGTAAAGGGCAGCCATCTTGGCGCACGTCCCGGTTCCACATGGAGACCGATCGATTACGCCGGTCCACGTCTCGGGCCGATTCCAATCGAGTGTTCCCGTGGACACGACGACCACGTTCCTCCGCGACGCCTCGGGATGCTTCGGCGGACCCGAGAGCTGCGCAATGGTGATCCCGGAGATCGCGGGGTTTTCCGGGTGAACCACCGGCAACTGCTCGCGAGCCGCGGCCTTGATCATTTCGCCAATCCTGACGAGGTCGCGGCCTTCGTCCGGCGTCAACCCGAGGCCAAGTGGCTCGACGTCGGCGATGACGTAAAACATGCCACCATAGGCGACATCGACGGTCACGGTGCCCACCTCCGGAACCTCGACGGGTCTGTCCAGGTGCACCGCAAAGGCCGGGACGTTTTCGAACGTGATGGAGCGCGCTTTCCCTTGAGCTACCTCGGCACGGACGGCGATCAACCCGGCCGGACTCTCCAACGTGAGCTCGGTAACCGGTTCCCGCACGGGCACCATGCCCGTTTCGATGAGAACAGTGGCAACACAGATCGTATTGCTACCGGACATCGGCGGGTACTCGGCTTGTTCCATGATGACGAACCCCGCATCCGCGTCGGGGTGGGTAGGGGGAAGAATCACGTTGCAACAGAGGGCCGGATACCCCCGTGGCTCACGGAGCATCAGCTTGCGAAGCGAGTCCCGGTGCCGCTCCAGATGAACTCGTTTCTCGAACATGGTGTTTCCGGGAACGTCGAGCACTCCACCCACGATGACCCGACCCGGCTCGCCGGCGGCATGGGCATCCACGGCTGTGATCACGTTGGAAAGTTGCACGTACCCCGTCCGTTGGTGGATTCAACACCTTGTCGGAACTCCTCCGCCGCCACTGAGAGGAACTCCGGTCTTGCCTTGTCGCCGACTGTGACTAATTCATTACACACCGTGCTTCGTCAATCCTCAGTGCTGGGCAGATCCCTCCGAGCAGCGACCGTGCTCGGCGTGTTGCTGCTGACCGGACACCCGGTCGCAGCCCAACAGGACTTCAGCGAGCTCCGCGGCCTCCGCCAAAAACTGGTTCAGCTATTCGTCTTTGGCCGAGAAACGAGCCCGCTCGGCGTCCTCAGAGACGATACCCCCGAAAACCCGTTTGCCGTGATCGACCCAGGAGGGCACTTCACGCCTTCGGCACGCGCAAACAACGGGACGCTCATCAGCTTCATCGAGAACGCCATCGCCAAGAATCTGTCCAACACGCCGTTCAGCTCGACGAACAGCGGGTTCACCCTTGCATTCGAGGGTGGGAGCCCGGTGCTCACCCGTCAACCACCGGGGCCCATCTTTGCCGAGCGCGCTCAGACCCTGGGGGCGGGTCGCGTGCTGGTTGGGTCGAGCCTCAATGTGTTCAAATTCAAGAACCTCCGGGGCGTGAGCCTCGATCGCTTACGCCTCAATTTTACCCATGTCAACGTCGACTTCGACGGGTGCGATCCCTTGGCTCGCGGCGACTGCTCTCGGTACGGAATCCCGTTCGTCGAAAACGAATTCATGCAGGTCGATATCGATCTCGACCTTCACGTCAGCACTTTGTCGCTGGTATTGGCCTACGGCTTATTCGACCGGGTCGATATCGGCGTATCCGTCCCTGTGGTCTTTACATCCCTCCGCGGGCGGAGCCGGGCGCAGATCGTCCCCTTCGCAGGGACGACGGCAGCCCATTTCTTCGAGGGGTCGCCCACCAACCCTCAGCTGATCTCGGACCCCAATATCGTCGACGGCTCGGCATCCGGAATCGGAGACATCGCGACTCGTATCAAGATCGGCGTCTCGCAATCACCCTCGGCCCAGCTTGGCCTCGTTGCCGAAGCGCGTTTCGCGACGGGCAGCCTGGAGGACCTCCTTGGCAGCGGCCATTTCGGGTTCCGAACGTTTGGCATATTGTCTTCCACCTTCGGGGCGTTCTCTCCTCACGCCAACTTGGGATACTTCTACCGGTCCGGCGAATCGCAGAACGATGCGGTGCTCGCAACACTGGGATTCGATCAGGCCCTCGCGCCCTGGGCAACCCTGGCGCTCGACGTCGTCTCGCAGTTCCAGATCGGTACCAGCCGCCTCCGAATTCCCGATCAGGTCATCATACAGGAGCCCTTTACGCGTGTCGTCGAGGCCAGTACGATCCCGGACATGCGAGACGATTTGGTGGATGCGTCCGTGGGGTTCAAGTTCGTCACGCCATCCGGCGTCACGCTCGTACTCAATTCACTTTGGCCGCTCAATCGAGGGGGGCTCCGAGCAAACGTCGTTTTTACGACCGGTCTCGAGTACAGCTTCTAACAGACCTCGCGCCCCGAGACGGCGCCGGCGCGTCCGCGCGCCGAATCCAGTCCGCTACCCCGTGTAGCTGATCCTGAAGATCCGGCCCTGGAAAATGTCGCTCAAGAACAAACTGCCATCCGAGCCTTGGACGATGTCGAGAGGGTTGCCGATGCCGGGGAACTCGTACACCGCAAAGTCTTCGAATGAAGGCGGCGTGGTTTCCAGATCGACTAGCTGCACGCGTTTGGCCCGATCGCTGGGCCCGTCGGTAAACGTGAATCCAAACAGGACCAGAAAGAGTTTTCCACGAAACCTCTCCGGAAACTGTGTTCCGTCATAGATCGTCATACCGCCGGGCGCGACGATTTGGGGCCAGACGTGTAACGGCGCGACAAACTCGGGCTCCGACGTCTCACCGAGGCGCAGTGGCCATCCGTAGTTCCCTCCCGCGACGATCCGGTTGAGTTCGTCCTTGCCATCAGGGCCATTGTCGGACGACAAGAGGTCGCCCGCAGCATCGAAGACCAAATCAAAACACTTACGAAAACCGTACGCGTATGTGTACGAACTAGGAAACGGATTGTCAGCGGGGATACTGCCGTCGGGGTTCATTCGCAAGATCTTCCCGAGAAACGTGTCGGTGTCTTGAACCTCGGCTTCCATGAACGCATCGCCGGTGGAAACGTACAGTTTGCCATCGGGCCCGAACGTCAAGCTCTCGATCTGATGACCTGGCGCGCCTGGAATACCGTCCAACAACACGGTACGGTCCTCACCCCTATTGTTCACGTCAGTGAACCGTAGCACGGTTCCAACCGTGCTGTCCGCTACACGCGTCGCATAAGTGACGTAGACGTAGCGATTGACACTGTACTCCGGGTCGAACGCAATGCCGAGCAACCCGTTCTCCCCGCTCACCGGGAATCCGCCGATCGCGTTCGTCTCGACCTCGACGAACGGCTCGCCGAGTAGCACTCCCGATTGCACGATACGCACGCGCCCGGTTTGCAGTTCGTTGACGAACAGCCGTCCCGACCCATCCGGAGCAACGGCCATGGATGTGGGGAGATCGAGCCCGCTGACATAGACCACGGCGGAAAACCCGTCGGGCAGCGCGATGGGCGGCGGTGGAGACGGCAAGGTGGGGATTTCGTCGTTCGCGGCACAGCCGGCGACACCCAACACGACGAACAACGCCGCGCACCCCATGCGCACTCGG
>JBFIZG010000120.1:0-9145 GCA_041604955.1 Gemmatimonadales bacterium
AGGTGATGTCACTGGTCCAGCATCGGTACAGGCGATGTAGGCTAGGCCGCCGACGATCGCGATCGTGGGGAAGAGAAGGGCTCTCACGCAAACCTCCGTGTCCTGGTTACGCCTACTTGTCGCTCGACGGGAACGCGAGGAGGCGGGCAAACAGTACCGTCTTTGGGTTACTTGCCATGTTGCAGGCGTATTCGGTTGGGTGCAAGAGTTGCAGTGACGCGACACGAGGGACGGAAGATGAGGTGTCGTGCCGGTCCCGCGTTGTCGTGCGAGTGCAACATGGAGGCGACGTCCCGCGGAGTTGAATACGGCGTCGGTAATCGCCACCTTGGGACGCGTGATACAGGGTTTTCGGAAGATGAAGCCAAAGCGAGTGGGATGATGCGATCGATGGCAGCCGAGCAACCCGTACGGTCTCTCTCGCCCGGGGAGGGGCGGCGCTGGTTGAGCGCGCGTACGATCTGCACGGTCGCCTGCGTCGTCACTGCGTGCGGTTCGCCGGACGGTCCGTTGGTTCACTTGACCGTGCCCGTGGGTGCCAGCCTTCGAGAGGTAGCAGATACGCTTGTCCAGCGAAGTCTGATCGAGCGGCCGGTCATGTTTCGTGCCTATGCGCGGCTGAAAGGCGCTGACGATGATATCAAAGCGGGGAGCTACGCAATTCGTCGGGGAGCCTCGTGGAACACGATGCTCGAGATGCTCGTCGGCGGCCATGTCGCAGCCGCAACGATCACGATTCCCGAGGGGTGGACGATCGAAATGATTGCACGCCGCGTCGCGCCCCGGTTCGGTGTGACGGCCGCCGCGGTCAGAGACCGCCTGCTCGACCCATGGCTCGCGGATTCACTCGGTGCGCCAGGACCCACGCTCGAGGGCTATCTGTTTCCGGCGACCTACGTGCTCCCTGACTCCGTTTCTCTCGAGAAGTTTGCCGGTATGCTCTACCAACGGTACCGGCAGGTCTGGACGAGTACACGAGTAAGGCGTCTCGAGGCGCTTGGCATGACAGAGCGCGAAGTGGTGACGTTGGCGAGCATCATCCAAGCCGAAGTCGTACACACCGACGAGATGCGCACCATCTCGGCAGTGTTTCACAACCGGTTGCGGCAGGGGATGCGTCTCCAGGCCGATCCAACCGTGAAATACGCGCTGCCGAGCGGTGTGCGGATGCGCTACACGCATATCGATTCGCTTGCCGATCATCCCTACAACACGTATACGCACGATGGGTTGCCGCCGGGACCCATCGGCGCACCAGGCACCGACGCGATCGACGCGGCGCTCGATCCGGCGGATGAGGCGTACCTGTACTTCGTTGCCACCGGAGACGGCCGGCATGTGTTCACGAGCACGTTCCGCGAGCACCGGGAAGCGATCGTACGAATGGACGCGCGATAGACGGGTAGACGGAAAGACCGAAAGACGGAAAGACGGGAGAGTCGTGGCCGTCGCTTTAGCGACAGCAGCCGAGCCGCGGCTTTTAGCCGCGAGAAAAAATAGACGGATAGACAGATTGGCGGATAGGCGGACATCCAAGAAATGACGCTCGCTCGAAAGCTCGGTATGTACCTTGGCATCCTGCTCGTGGGCGCCGCGTGCGCTGGTGGAGACATGGACACCACCGCGCTCGATGAACGCGATATCGCCGCGATCGAGACGCTCGCCAATCAGTACGTCGATGCGGTTCTGGCTCTGGATGCCTATGCTCTCGCGGCACTCTATGCGCCGGACGCCGTGCAGATGCCACCCGGCCAGCCACCGGTGGAAGGACGAGAGGCGATCCGACAGGCATCGGACATGGACGGGGATCGGTTTCACCACACGGTGAGCTACTGGGGGCTGAGCGCGAGTCCCGACGGCCATGAGAACGGCCTAGTGTACGATCGCGGCACCTACGGCGTCGAACTGACGGTCGGCGACGACGACGAACCGATATTTGTCTCGGGGAGCTACCTGGTCTTACTCGAGCGACAACCCGACGGCACGTGGTTGATTGCCCGCGAGATCTGGACTCGTGATTCTGCTTCAAACAATTAACGCCGCTACAGCCCCTACCGCCTTTACCGCCCCTACCGCCCATCCGCCCGTCGCGTGACCCTCCGATGGCGGCTCGGGTATATAACTTACAGCACGATCGAACGCCGGCCCGCGCGGCCGTCGAAGCAACGACCAGATATTGGTGAGCATGAAGAAGCTGCTTTTCGTCGTATTCGTTACGGTTCTCGCGTCATGCGACGCCACGGAGCCGCCCTCGCCGGGCCGGATCCTCACTGGAACGTGGGGTGGGGACGACGCGGGGTTCATCGTCGCCGACACTGCCGTCCACGTGCACATTGGCTGCACCAAGGGGGACATTCCCCAAACGGTGACTGTGGACGGGTCGGGCAAATTCGACGTCCCTGGCGAGTACAGCGTCGACGTACATCCGGTCGCTCGTGGAATCATCCATCCAGCCCGGTTCGTGGGCGACGTGAATGGTCTGAGGCTGACACTCACGGTGATGCTCACGGATACGGCCGTGACCCTGGGGCCGGTGGAACTCACGTTTGGGCGAGAGCCGGATATGCGGATCTGTCCGATTTGTCGGGTTGTGCCGGCCGCCGTGACCCCCGTCCAAGACGACTGACCGCCCCTCCCTCGCCTCGCCGCCTACCTGCCACGGTGTCTCAGCAGTTACTTTCTCGGTTCAATCCATCCCGAGGAAACTTCTCATGACCACGGCATCAAAGACGCTCACGCTCGAGTCGCTCACTCCCATTTTCACGGTGAACGACGTTCGGGCGAGTGTCAAATGGTATACGGAGGTTTTGGGGTTGACGCTCGCCGAAGAGTGGAAGCATGACGGCAAGCTCATGGGCGCGTCGCTCAAAGCCGGAGACGTGACCATCAACGTTGGACAAGATGATTTTGCCAAAGGCCGAGACCGGAAGAAAGGTGTGGGGCTCCGGCTCTATTGTACGACCGACCAGGACGTCGATACGTTGGCGGCGACGATCAAGTCCCGTGGCGGAACGCTCGAGAGTGAGCCGACCACGCAGCAATGGGGCGCGCGGGATTTCTCGATCGTGGATCCCGACGGATTCAAGATTTCGATCGTCAACGCATCGTAGGCGCGTCGGTGGGTCGGCGGGTCGGCGCGCAGCGGATGGACGGGTAGGCGGATGGTGCTTGGTTTATCCGTCTTACCGCCTTACCGTCCTACCGTCCTACCGTCCTACCGTCTTACCGTCTCACCGTCTTACCGCCTTACCGCCTTACCGCCTTACCGTCTTTTTTGAAACCGCCGCCCGCAAAAGACCCAAAGGACCACCGACCATGATCAAATCGACTGTTTTGCATTACGTCACCGCGCTCGCTGCTGGCATGGCCGCGTTCGGATTGCCGATGAGCGCACCGGCGCAGACGATGGCCCCACCTGCGGCCGACGTCATCTACGATACCGACCGGTTATCGACCGCATTTCACAAGAACCGCCGGGACTCGGTGATGGCGGTGCTTCCGGTCCACGCGGTGGCCGTTTTCTTGAGCGCGCCGGTCCGGAACCGCGAAAACGACGTCAACTACGAATACCGACAGTCCAGCGATCTGTATTACCTGACGGGAACCGAGGAGTCGAACTCGGTGCTCCTCCTGGTTCCCGGTGCTGTGACCGTCGACGGAACGTCGGTGACCGAACTGTTGCTGGTCCCGCCGCGGAACCCGACCATGGAGATATGGACCGGGCGTCTGCTCGGTCCCGAGCGCGCCGCCGAACGATTCGGGATCGGCACGGTCGTGACGATCGATCGTTTCGACGAAATCGTCGGGCCGTTGCTCGCGGACAACAGCCGGCGCCTCTATCACCTTCCACTTCCGGCGGAGTTCGATGCTCGCTCGCCGCTCGGCCGGCAAATCGCGCTGCTCGAGGCAGAGGGTGACATCCTCCAGCTGAGCGGGAACCCGATGTTGTCGTTTGCCATGAACCGGATGCTTGCGACGAATACGGATGAGGCGCTCCAGCAGAATCAGCGGTTGATCGAGCAGCGGATCGGCGCCGAACCGTTTCAGGAGTCGGATTTGGAGCACGCATACGACAAGTTTCTGAAAGTGCAGTCCGCTCGCGAATGGCAAGATTGGAAGCACGCGAATATCGATGCGGTCTTTGCAGACGGGTCGACGCTGCGTGCGCGGCTCGACGAACTGCGGATGGCGAAGACCCCGGAAGAGCTGACACTGCTCGGGCGCGCCATCGACATCACGGTCGCGGCCCATCGCGAGGTGATGAAGTCGATCGAGCCCGGCATGTACGAATACGAGGCCGAAGCGCTGATCGAGTATGTCTTTCGGCGAAACGGGGCCGAATCTCCTGGCTTTCCGAGCATCGTTGGGAGCGGTGAAAATTCGGTCGTGCTTCACTACGAGACCAACCGTCGCCGCATGACGGCAGGTGACCTGGTCGTGATGGATGTCGGAGCCGAATATCATGGATACTCGGCCGATGTCACGAGAACGGTTCCGGTGAGCGGAACGTTCTCGACGGAGCAACGCGCGATCTACGAAATCGTGTTGGCGGCTCAGCAGGCCGGTATCACCGCCGTACGCGCGGGCTTGCCGTTCCGCGGCATCCATCAGGCGGCGTTTCGTGTGGTCGCCGACGGGCTACACCAACTGGGGTTGGTGGAATCAGATCAAGACGTGCGCAGATTCTTCATGCACGGAACGAGTCACCACATCGGTCTGTACGTGCATGACGTGAGTAGCGGAGGAGATCTGGTTCCCGGCGCCGTGCTCACGGTCGAGCCCGGGATTTACATCAGTCCGGCAGACGACATCGACCCCAAGTGGTGGAACATCGGCGTCCGGATCGAAGACGACGTCTTGGTGACTGACGGCGGCCCAATCGTACTTTCGGCGGCGGCGCCCAGAACCGTCGCCGAAGTCGAAGCCTTGATGAGCGAGCAAGGCCTCGGGAACGATCGTGCTGGCGTCGTGGGGTCGCGATGACAAACACGGCTCGGGATCCGTCGCGTCAGGCTTAACATGCGCAGGGTCGCGGCATGTTGCTAAGTGAGTATCAGTCTATCAGCAGACCGGAAAGCCGACCGTTGCTGGAACGCAACAGCTGCGGAGCGAAAACATGAACGGTCGGGTGGCCGCCCGTCAGAGACGGCACTGCGGATACACCGATCCTCATTGAAATCTCATGGTCGTCTTACGGCGAATGTCCCACCGTTGCGAAAGGAGGGTCGGAGCGAAACAACGAACGCGAATTCCGTTGCGCATTGGAGGCACCATGAAGCCATTTCTCGTTCTCGCCTTGGTGATCGCGATTCCGGTCCACGTCGCTGCTCAGGAGGTCGGGGTCGCTGCGCACGCGGGTTCGCTGGGTTTGGGTGCAGACGTCGCCGTTGCCGTCGGATCGAGGGCGAACCTTCGGGCTAGCGCCCACGTCGTGCCGCTGAACTTCGATGTGGATGTATCAGACGTGGCAATGACAATCGATCCGCCATCACCCGCTTTCAGGGCGTTACTCGACGTCTTCCCCTTCGGTGGTGGGTTCCGGTTGAGCGGTGGCCTGTTGTACTCGCCGTCCGATGTCGAGCTGGTTGGCAACTTCACCGGAGCGGTCGATATCGGAGACGATACGTATACCGCCGCCGACGTCGGGCGACTGACCGGTACGATCACCACCAACGAGGTGGCTCCGTATCTGGGGATCGGACTCGGGGACGTCGCTCGCGGGGGATTCGGCTTCTTTCTCGACCTGGGTGTGGCATTCCAGGGAAAGCCGAGTGTCACGCTCGATTCGGACGGTCCCGTAGCGTCGCTGCCTGAGTTCCAGGCTGATCTGAGGGCGGAAGAACAGGCTGCAGAAGAAGATTCACTCATGGATCTCTTGAAATACTACCCGGTACTGTCGCTTGGATTCTCGCTGGGCTTTTGACACTGCCGGCGCGCCCGCCGCTTGAATCTCCGAGCGATGAACACACTGCCGTACGGGTTGTCAGTCGTACTGCGTTTCGACCAAGGGCGCGCAGCTCGCCGCGACGGTGACAGAGCACCAAGGTGAGGATATGCGTCCCTAGATGCCGGTGATCTGCTTCACCCCCGGAGCAGCGCTCCGATCTCACGCCACGTGATGAGTTGCACGTCGTTTTGGTCGAGCAAACGCTTGAACTCCGGGTTGGTGAACGTGTTGAAATCGCGCTGACGCCAAGCGGCGCCGAAGTCGGGGTGGTCGCGGGTGACGGCACGAAGTTCGGCGTCGTCGTAGCCTACGTGGACGATGATCTCGGTAACGCCGGGTCGTAGGTTTTCGACGATCTCCCTGTAGAAGGCGTCCCACTTGCTGGCCGGCACGTCGGGTGTTGCCATCGCCAAGTGGTCGATCACGATGTCTTCCGGATCCAGTAGTGCCATCAACTGTGGTGCTTGCTCGCGGATTGCGCCGCCCGGCACGAAGACGGGGATGCCGTAGTCGCGTCCCACGCGCAGATAGGCCAGGAACAGGTCAGGAGTCTGGAACAGCGTGCCCATGTGGGAGTCGAGGTGGGTGGGCTGCATGCCGAACTGGATGGCTCGTTCCACTTGTGCGCGGATTTCCGCTTCGGCCTCACGTGGGTCCATGTGCTGGGCAGCGTCCTCCGCTGTCGCATACATGAAGCCGAGTGAATCGAGGAGTGTCGGCACCTCGGTACTCGCGAGCACGGTGCCCCACCGGAAGTCATTCCATTCGCTCGTCAGGGTAAGGTGGAGGCCCAGGTCGAGACCCGGATTGTCGCGTACATACGTGGCGATTTCGGGGAACCAGGGGCAGGGCACCATGATACTCCCCGAATTGATCGCACCCTGTGTAAAGGCGTCGATCGACGCGCGGTTGACCGAGTGCGCGACACCGATGTCGTCTGCGTGGATGATCAGGAGCTTGGCATCGGCGTCATACCCGAGCCGCTCGGCGAGTGTAGGCCTCGGATCAGGCCCTACTTCTTCCTGTGCCAGCCCTTCCGGAGCTAGCAGGACGATCATTCCGGCGATCCAAGTCAACAGTCGGAGGAACGAGGTAGGCTTCACGGGCGTCTCAGTAGCTGTCGTTTTGGACTTGGTGAAGGTCTCACGCCGTCGGTCGATTCAGTCCTTGAAGAAAGCCAGAAGCTGCACAGTCTACGTAACATGGTCGGGTCTCGTACTTCGTAGGAAATGTAATGGTCACCCGCGGGTGTGGTGAGAAGGTAGCATTCGTCTCATAGTCGTCTCCAGTCGTCCTGGCTGGTGGGGGGGTGGGACTGTTGCCGTCCCGACTAGCGCATCTCCGTCACGTAGTGCACGTTTCCCACCGACTGACTTCGGGCGGCGGCCCCAGATCGGGGCCGGCGCGTTTGCTCGAGGCTTCTCCCCCCTATCAAGGAGCCTGGAAATGCGATTCGTACGACTACTTCCCATTGCAGTGTTCGGTGTGTTCGGGTGCGCTCAAGGCGGCGAAACCGAGTATGAGGACGCAGTGACGGCGGACCCCAACCACTACAAAGTGGAGTTCGAGAACGACGTCGTGCGGGTGGTGCGCGTGGCGTACGGGCCGAACGAGGAGTCCGTCATGCATCAGCATCCCAACCATTGCGCGGTCACCCTCAGTAGCGGGGCCTGGCAGATGACCACGGCTGAAGGCGAGGTGGTGGATGCGGGTGGAGAGGTGGGCGAGCTGCTCTGCGTGGACGCGGGAGCCCACCGCCCTCGGAACACGTCTGCACAGCCGGGCGAAGCGGTCCTGTTTGAGTTCAAGGAAGGCGGCACCGCCGGCACGAGCATGAGTCACGACCATCCCGACGCGGTGGCCGCCGATCCGGACCATTATTCGGTCGAGTTCGAGAATGACGTCGTGCGGATTCTCCGTATCAGGTACGGACCGGGTGAGACGTCAACCATGCACTATCATCCCGCCAACTGCTCGGTGGACCTCTCGGGGGGGATGTGGCGCATGACGGATCCCGCGGGCGGCGAAACGGAAGATCAGGGAGATTTCGGGCAGGCGCAGTGCGGTGACGCATCCGCCCATCTACCGCAGAACCTTTCTGATGAGGATGCCGAGGTGGTGTTGGTGGAGTTCATAGGGCGGGAGACGTTCGAATAGGAGCGGTAAGGCGGTAAGGCGCTTCTGCGAAGCGCCACTGCAGATTTGAGATTGCAGAATAGTGATTTCAGATTGAATTGATCGTACTTGCGTCTGGCCGCCGGAAGGCGTTCTTACAAAGCGCCCATTTCAGGCTGCCGGCCGGTGACTTCAGATTGGTCGTCGCGAAGCGGAGTGCATTGACAATCGGCATGCTGCAATCTGCACTCTACAATCTGTAATCGCTTGTCCATCATCTGCATCCGTCCATCCGTCCATCCGTCTGTCCGTCTGTCCGGCTGTTGACGTTTGATTGACGCTCGGCGCGCATTCTTGTTCTGAGGTCGGAGGCTCCTGTCATTGCCCCCGGCAGTCATCAGAAGGAGGTCACCATGCGTTCCGTTCTGTTGCTCGTTGCCGCGGTCGCCGTGCCGTCGGCCCAGATGGCCGCCCAGCAACCGGGGTTTGTCGAACCCGGTGACCAGGTGCGGATCACGGCTCCAGGTGTGTTCACCTACTCCGGCGCCGTTACCGTGGTCGCGGTCCGGGCTGACTCTCTCCTCATTCGGCGAGACGCGGACAGGTGGATCATTCCGCGCGCGGCGATAACGCGGATGGAGCGTCGCGGAAAGTCGAAGGCGGCTCTGGGGGCCGTGACCGGGTTTTTTGCGGGGGCTCTCGTCGGCGGGTTCGTGGGCGGCGCCACGTACGAAGAGTGTGTGCCCAGTGGAGGTCTGTTTGACTGCCTGGGCGACTTGGGGCCCGGTGTGAACATCCTCGGAGGTGCGTTGTTTGTCGGCGCGCTGGGCGCCGGGATCGGGGCCCTCGCCGGTGCGTCGTCCGCCGGCTGGAGCGACGTTCCTGTGGACGGTGTGAAACCGACCGTGATCGCTCAGCCCGGTGGATACGGGCTTGCGCTCACGATTCGATTCTGAGAGACGGATCATGCTTGTGCGGGGTCGCGACACCGCACCACTCCCCGCGCCCCGCACGACAAAACGCATTGAGGCAACTGAGGGCGACTGAGAACGAACTATCCGCCAAACCGTCTATCCGCCCGTC
>JBFIZG010000121.1:0-9143 GCA_041604955.1 Gemmatimonadales bacterium
GCTGGATGCCGATCATCACCTCGACCGCGCGGTCGGTGAGGGTCTCGGCGGTTTCGGCGATATCACTTCCGCTCACACCCGTGATCGACTGGCCGGCTTCCAGGAGCCGCGCCGAGGTTCCCGGATTGTAGTCGACGAACTTGGCACCCAGAAAATCGAGCGACTGGATCGCCGCCCGGGCGTCCACCTTTGGCCGCACGCGTTCCTGCACCTCGAGCCGCACGAGCACCCGCCCGATATCCTCGAGCTCGACTGCCCCAACACGGCCCACCTGGACGCCTGAGAGCTGTACCGGATCGCCTTCCGAGAGACCGCTCACCGACGCAAACTGCACCGGAACCTCAATCCGTCCGCGCCGCAGTGATTGTCCGGTGAGCCAAGACAGTCCGAGAAAGAACGTCGCAATACCGACGATGATCAGCACACCGACCGAAATTTCTTGCTTGTAGTAGAGATCCATATGTGGCCCCTTAATGTTTGGCCTGTGCGCCGAGATCGCGCTCGAGGAACTGCTGCACAGCCTCGTCGGTGCTATTACGCAACTCCTGCGGCGTTCCCATCGCCCGAATGACACCCCGATCGAGCAGCGCAATGCGATCGGCCACGCGGAATGCCCCGCGAACGTCGTGCGTAACCATAATGCTCGTCGTGCCGAGCTCATCTTGGAGCTTTTCGATGAGCGAGTCGATGATGTCGGCGTTTACCGGGTCGAGACCGGACGTCGGTTCATCATACAGCAGATAGACGGGCTCACCCGCTATCGCCCGGGCAAGCCCCACGCGCTTCTTCATTCCTCCCGAGAGATCGGCTGGATACTTCGACGCCGTCTCAGGCGCGAGGTTCACCAAATCGAGACATTCCGCCACCCGTGCACGGCAATAGGCCTTGTCCGCCGCGCGCTCCTCGTCCGTAATGCCGAGCTTGATGTTGCCGAACACATCCATCGAGTCGAACAAGGCGCCGAATTGAAAGACATAACCGATGCGGCTCCTGAGTTCCGCGAGCCCCTTCCGCTTGAGTTTCGATACGTTCAACCCGTCGACGATCACGTTGCCGGCGTCGGGATGCAACAAGCCGTTGATATGTTTGAGCAGCACGCTCTTTCCCACACCCGAGGGCCCGAGGAGCGCGACGGTTTCGCCCGTGTGCACGTCGAAATCCACGCCGTCCAACACCACGTGATCGCCAAAGCGTTTGTGGACGTGTTCGAGCTGAATCATCGAACCGCACGTCTCGATCGCACGCTATATTGCGCGTCATCATGCCGACCCGGCCCCGGCTTCCGCGAAACGCGAACGCGTTCAAGCGACGACTGCTTCGTTGGTTTCGCAGCAACGGACGTGGCCTGCCATGGCGGACGACGCGCGATCCCTACGCAGTGCTGGTCTCGGAATTCATGCTGCAACAGACGCAGGTCGCTCGTGTCGCGACCTACTACCGACGCTTCTTGCGGCGCTTCCCGTCGATTCAACGACTCGCAGCCTCTCGACCGGATGCGGTGCGCGAGGCCTGGGACGGCTTGGGGTATTACCGGCGAGCGGAAAACCTGCATCGTCTGGCAGTCGCAGTCGTCAACGACCACGACGGCACCATCCCCGACAATCCCACGGTGCTCCAAACGCTTCCCGGGGTCGGACGGTACACCGCTGGCGCCCTCGCCAGCTTCGCGTACGAACGCCGGGTGCCGGCCGTGGATACCAATGTCGATCGCGTGCTGCGGCGCGTGTTCCGTCCCCGCTCGCGGAACGGCGCCGCGACGGGCAAGCGTATTTGGGATCTCGCCGAGCAGCTGCTTCCCCGCCGGCCTCGAACGGTGTGGGAGTTCAACCAAGCACTCATGGATCTGGGCAGTGCGTATTGCACTGCTCGCTCCCCACGATGCGGGTCCTGCCCCGTCGCCCCAAGCTGCCGCACGGGTCGGAGCGTCAAGGCCGGCGCCTAATTCATGTGCATCGATCATCGAGATTTTGCTCACGTCACAACAGAATGTCCGCGAGCGCCATGTCCAACGCCAAGATCAACACGGACGCACTGACCACCGCCGCAGTGGTCGATCGGCCCACTCCTTCCGCCCCTTGTTGCGTGGAGAACCCGACGTAGCAGGGAACCAGCGTCACCGCCAACCCAAACGCAAACGACTTGATCATCGAATACCACAAGTCGAACGGGCGGAAGAAATACCGGGCGCCATAGATGAAGTCCGCATCCGACATTTGGAGAGAACTCTTTGCGGCCAACCACCCGGCGCCGACGCCGACGACGTCGGCCAGGATGACGAGGATCGGCAACATGAGCGTGCCAGCGACGACGCGCGGAATGATCAGATGCGACACCGACGAGCGCCCCAAGCTCTCGAGCGCGTCGATCTGTTCCGTCACGCGCATCGTCCCCAGCTCCGCGGCGTAGCGCGCACCAATCCGACCGGCCAAGATCAGCGCCGTGAGCACCGGTCCGAGTTCGAGGATGATCGATTGTGTAATGACGCCCGCCGCGAAATACACGGGAATGCTGCCCGTGAATTGGTAACCCGCCTGGAGTGATGTCACACCGCCAGCGAACGCCGCCACCAACAGTACGATGAAAAGCGAACCGTAGCCGACGTGCCGTGCCTGCTCGAAGGCGCGTGGCACCCAGATACGCCACTCAGCGAGACCTCGAATGATCTGCAAGACGAGGTACCCGATTCGCCCAAAGTGGCTCGCGGAGCGAATGCCGAAACGTCCGATCAGTCGCCGGATGTCGAGAGTTGTAGTCGCCATACCTCAGCCTACAGCCGCGTCACAAGCACGGATACCCACTGGATGACAAGCCACAATCAAGAAACAGCCGGAAGGAAGGTTGCGGTCTACAGGACGGTCCCCGCAAACAGGGAAATGACGGCCAACACGCCCGCGACCGAAGAAACCACCGCCTGCCGTTTCCGATAGCGCTCGAACTCCGGCAGCATCTCGTCACCCTCCGTCGACACGGCGAGCGCGCCCATCTTGACCGCCGTTGGAAGACCGATCAACAACACCATGAGACCCCCGACGATACCGGTTGCCTGCATGATCCAGATGCGCGGCTGCGACAACGCTTCTCCGGCCCCGCTCTGCGCCAACCACATCGTCAGAAGAAACCCCGTCCCCACGACGAGCAGTGCTCCGGTCCCGATAATGATCGTATGGACGTTCACTAACAACCGAAACACGCCCGCTCTGACCACCATCGATTCCTTGCGGGACGTCACCGCCAGAACCATCGCGGCGAACGCCCCACCTATCCACAGCGCGGAGCCGACGAAATGCAAGAACCGAGTGATGAGCATTATTTGGAAATCCCCTTTACAAGTTCGGGTTCGAGCTCCTGTCTGCCCGCGAAGCCCGCTTCCACTTCGTGCCAGTACTTGATTTCTGGCTCGCCGAGCTTCCAACACAGGCAGATATCGCGATCCGGAAGACGGGAATAAAAATCTATCAACCCTCCATCAAAACCCTTGAAGACACATCCCACGGTGTTCAGTTCTTCCAGGTATCCGTTGATTTGGCGGGCAATAGTATCGACTCTTTCACGGAGCGCGATCTGCTCGTCGCTCTCCCCCAACTCGCTCCGGCTGTCCGCCGCCAGCACCTCGTACTCCCGCACTCCTTCCCGCCAACGGTCGTACGCTTCCACCACATCCCGGACGATCCGCTCCACGTACGGAAGCGACTGATTCGCCTCTTCCAGCGTAAAGTAGCGACGCTCTTCTTCGACGTTCTCTGATTTCATCTGGTCAAACACGCAAATAGCCACTCCTCTGTGCGCTTCAATCTCGCTCATTCTCGGCCGGACACCAGGGCGCCGGACGACACCTGGAGAATATAGTTGACCCGGCGCCCGTCGGCTGTCGGAACATCCAACCCGGAAACGCGCCACCTCCCGGAGGGCGGCGGTGTCATGCCGTCGCCAACCACCTCTCGAGCGCGCGGTTTCCGGCCTCGTATCCATTCGCGACGAAACGTCCGACCTCCGACACCGCAAACGTCGACTGTTCTTCGACCGTTGGTTGCACGAGCACCACCGGCACGGGACCGTCCCGCCATCGAGCAACCTCCGCATCCGTTTGCGCGGCCATCATGATGCGTATGGCGTTCCCGAAGATCCGAATGAGCGGCGGCAAACGCGCCGGCGTCTTCCCGGGCTCAGCATCGAAGGACGGCCCGGTACGGACCGCATAGATCAGGTCGATGTCGAACTGTCCGGCCACGTCCAGCGGGAGCACCGATCGCAATCCTCCGTCCACGTAGCTCCGACCGTCGATGATCTGCGCCGGATAGTAACTCGGCAGCGCGCAGGAGGCGTACAACGCATCGACGAGCGACACATCGGTCCGTCCACCTTCCCCGAAGAGCACGAGGTCGCCGCGCTCCTCATCCACCGCCAACACGGTGAGCGGCGTCTCGAGCTCTTCAAACGCGTTTGCCGGAACGAGCGATCGAATCGTCTCCCGGAGTGGGACGGCGCGAAGCAAGCTCCCCGCAAACGGTCCCAGCAACATGCCCGGCGACAAGCGCGCGACGTCCCTTCGTTCCACCGCCGTCACCCGTTCCAGGACGTCGGCGTATTCGAGCCCGCTCGCGAAACACGCCGCGACCACCGACCCCATGGACGTGCCGACGTAGTGCCGCGGAACACCGCCCTGCTCGAGCAGCGCGCGCACCGCACCGATCTGGGCGGCCGCCTTGGCACCGCCGCCGCTCAAGACGACCGCCACCCTGCTGTCCTTCAATGTTCTTGGTTCGCCTTTCGTTCGGCGTCGCGGTGTCGCCGCCTGAGCTTCGCGTGCTCGTACCACCGGCGTTCGGTGTCGTTTGCCGGGGCAACCTTGGGAACGGGGAGCGGCCGACCCCGTCCGTCGATCGCGACGAACGTGAGATAACAACTGTTCGTATGTCGCTTGACTCCGGTCACGATGTTCTCCGCCTCGACCCGCACGCCGACATCGATCGACGTTCGCCCCACATAGTGCACGTCCGCCGTAGCCGTCACCAATTCACCCACGTGGATGGGCTCGCGAAACTCCACCCTGTCCACCGACACGGTCACGCACGGCCCGCCCGCATGACGGATCGCCGCGACGGACGCCACGCGGTCGATCAGGGAAAGGATGACGCCGCCAAACACGTTCCCGAGCATGTTCGCCATGTTCGGCATCATCAGCTCGGTCATGATCGAACGGGAGGCGCTCGCTGATCGCGACGCCAGCTTGCCGTCAGCCATGTCGGTCACCGGAACCCCGGCCGACGTCAGAAGTCAACGGGCCGCAGGTAGGATTCGCCAATCGCGGTATTGCTCATCAGGGCGACGGTCGCGAGCCGCCGTTTCCAATGGGTGCCGTGCAAACGCCGGGACACCAGTTCGATTTCCTCGTTCGTGAACCCGAGGGCGACGATCCGGTCGCGCTTGAGACCGCGGAGCAGCGAGTACAGGATGCGGTCGGCCGTCTCGTAGGAAACACCCAGATCGCCCTCGTCGGTTTGTCCTTGAATGAGATCGGCGGTCGCCGGTTTCGACACGATTTCGTCGGGCACACCGAGATACCGCGCAAGCTGCCACACCTGGGTCTTGAACAGATCCCCCAAAGGATTTACCGGGGGAGAATCGTCCGCGTGCCAGGTGAAGTACCCGAGGAGACGCTCGGTCTTGTTCCCTGTCCCGAGAGGGAGGGCGCGGTACTTCGCGGACAGGTCGAACAACGTCACCATGCGGAGCCGCGCCATCACGTTGCCGCGACGTTCGGGACTCGCCTCGCCGTCCGCGGCGTTGATGTATCCGTCGACCGCCGCCGAAATGTCCACCGTCTCGAGTCGAATGCCAAGCTGCGTCGCGATCAGCTCCGCGTGTGCGAGACTCTCCGGATTGGACGTGCGGTACGGCATCCGTACCCCGATGACGTTGTCCGGTCCAAGCGCGCGTGCCGCGAGCGCGGCAGTCAACGAGCTGTCGACTCCACCCGACAACCCCACGATTCCCTTCGTGAAGTTGCGCCGGTGCACGACTTCGTCTTGCAGAAACCGCACGAGCCAATCCGTCGCGAGCTTGCAGTTCAACTCCGGAAACGTCCACGTTTCTTCGGCCACCACGACGGGAAACGCACTGGGTGCTGCCCGTTCGCCCGGTGCGGACGCCGCACTCTTCCCGTCAGCAGGGTCGTATTCCGGGACGGAAGCGGCGTCGTCCGGGCGCCGCAGCAGGTTCAGCAACTCCGACTTGAGATCGGCGAGAAGGGGCTGGGCAGCGCGAACTCTCGTAATCACATCCAGGTGGAGGTCTGCGGCAACCAACGCCTCCTCGAAGACGGGGCCGCGAACGAGCACCTCTCCACTCGGCGACACGACCGTCGAGCTGCCCTGGAATCCCTTACCGCCCTCGAAACCCACGAGTTGAGCCAGCGTCACGAACACGCCGTGCTCGCTCGCGATGTTGCTCACCAACGCCTCCCATCGCCGGACGCTGGCAGGCCGCGCCACGGTGTCGTCCGTTACCACGACATCCGGCAACGCCCCGCGTGCCGGAGACGCGCTCGGAATGATCAGGAGCTGTGCGCCGTCCAGCGCAGCGAGCATCGCCGTGATCGAATGCCACGCGTCTTCGCAAATGAGCATCGCCGCGCGGCCCCACGAGGTGTCGAACGCCTGCACCGAGTGTCCCCGCTCGACAAACCGCTCTTCATCAAACAAACCATACGTTGGGAGAAACACCTTGCGATGGACGTGGCGGAGCTTGGCATCCGGCCCGAGCGTCGCGTACAACCCCGAGTTGTAGTAGTGGTTTCGAAACTCTTCGTAGAAACCGACGACGACGTCGATGGGCGGCGCGCCCGCGCGTTCGTGCTGAAGCGAGAGGTCTTCCAGAAGCGTGCCCGCCGTGACCGCCGCATCCCGAACACCACCCTCCAAGAAATATCCCGACGTCACTGTCTCGGGAAAGACGACCAGCTGCGGTGGCTCCTCGAGTGTAGCGACCTGCGCAAACACCGATCCGATCCGGCGGAGGTTCTCGGCATAGTCCGCTTTCTTGGGTCGTATCTGCGCAATCGTGAGACGGACGTTGGACATGACGGAAAATAGCGACTACGGAGACCGTGCGTCCGGAAAGAACAGCGGACGACCCGATTCGGCCACTCCAAAAGCGCCGATCGCTCGCTGCGCGGCGGATGAGACCAGATAGTCGCGGAGGGCGCGCGCGCCACTCGCGTTGATCCATGCGAATCGGTCCGGGTTGACCAATACGACATGGTACACGTTTTGGAGCGCCGGGTCGCTCTCCACCAAGATCTCCAGATCGAGCCGCGCCCGGTGACTCAGCAACGTGCCGATATCCGTCAGCACGTACGCACGCAACTGGTTCGCGATCTGAAGGCTCGCACTCATCCCCTGTCCCGATTCCCGGTACCAGGCTCGCTCCGGCTTCATGCCGGCAGCATTCCATAGTGCCTGTTCGCGGACATCTGTTCCCGAACGGTCCCCGCGTCCGACAAACAGCGCCTTCCGCTCCGCCACTCGGGCGAACGCCTCCGCAGCGGTCCGTCCTCTCACCCGAGCCGGATCGGTCGGAGGCCCGACAATCACGAATTCGTTGTGCATGAGCGGCGCACGCTCGACACCGAACCCCGCCTCGACGAAGGCGCGCTCGCCCTGGGGATCGTGGAGAATGAGGATGTCGGCCTCTCCCCGCCGCCCCAAAACCATCGCCTGCCCGCTCCCCACGGCGATGACCCGCACCCGGTACCCCGTGGTCGATTCAAACGGAGGAAGCAGCACTTCCAGCAACCCAGCGTCCCTGACCGACGTCGTCGTGGCAAGCACCACATCCGGCACACGCTGCCCGAGCGCCAATGAAGGAACCAGACCCGCCAGCACCACAAGCTGAACGTGGCTGACCAAGGATGAGCCCCGACGCTTCAAGCGCCGTACGTCGTCCGGTGCCAGTACATACGCATCTCGGCTATTTTCCCGTCGACGGTCTCGCAGAACAAGGCGCCGCGGACTTCGACTTTCGTTCCGGTCCGGCGGCGGCGGAAGGTACATTTGAACTCGGTGGCGAACCACGGCCCTGCCGCGAAGATCTCACCGGAGCGGAAGGCGATTTCCGCTTGTTCGAGCGGAACTTCTTTCCAGTACTCGACGATGGCGGCACGACCGGTCAATAACGCGTCAAACGGAGACGGCTTGAACACACCCTCGTCTGTAAACAGGTCGGCGATGTCGTCAGCGCCACCGTCTTCCCAGCCGCGACCGAACGCCTCCACGAGTTCCCCGTACTGGGTACGAAGTTCCTGCCAGTCCGACGATATGGTCACACCCCCACTCCGTTCCGCATTGCGTTCGGTCACAAGCTAAGGTATGGATCAGCCGAGCCGCCACCCTCCGCCGGTCCACTCCGTCATTATCGACACCGATCCCGGTATCGACGACGTCGTGACTCTCGCGCTCGCCGCGTGTTCCCCCGAAGTGGAGATCGTTGCAGTCACGACCACGTACGGCAATGCACCGCTCGATCTCTGCACGAGAAACGCTCGGGAGATCCTGCGTCTGGCCGGACGCCCGGAGATTCCCGTTCGACCGGGATCGGCAACTCCGCTCGTGCGGGCGCTCGTGACGGCGCCCGAGACGCATGGCCCCGAAGGGGTGGGCTACGCGCCGGTTCCCGACAAGCGCAATGGGGACGGTGACGTCAATCAACATGTCCTACTCGACGTACTCTCGATGGTCCCAGAGCCGGTCACCCTGCTGACCCTGGGCCCGCTCACCAACCTGGCGCACGCGCTCACCGCCGACCCGGAACTCGTCAGATCGCGGGTGAAGCGGCACATCGGGATGTTCGGCAACCTTCGGGAACGGGGGAATACCAACCGGTGGGCGGACTTCAACGCGTGGTCGGATCCTGAAGCCACCGACCTGGTGTTGCGCGGCGGGCTCCAGACCCTCATGGTTGGGCTCGACGTTACTCGGAGACTCGTGATTACGGCCCGGGAGGTCGACCGCCTCGCGTCGGCGGGCCATACGCTGATACATTGGCTCGGCCGAGCGCTCGTGTTCTATGTCGAGTTTCATCGACGTGCGGAACGCCTGGACGGATGCGTGGTGAACGATCCCCTCACGCTCGGCGAGCTGATCGAC